>JBLHLE010000867.1:0-4045 GCA_047620805.1 Pirellulaceae bacterium | reverse complement strand
GAACTGGATTCGCGACCTACTCTTCCTTTTGGTTCGTTAACTAGAGGTCGGTCTGCAAATAGCAGATTCGCCACACGCGGCCGTTCGGTTGCCTAAACGCAACGAACACGATTCGTCTTATCTCATCAGTTAGACTTACTCGCAAGTATCATTCGGTTCCGAATGGCGGGTACAACTAGTCCAAATTCGGAAGGATTTGGAGGGAGATGCTAGTGTCGCGATTACTCAACTCAAAGCGAACTTCGCCCCGGCGTGGAACGGCAGCCGTTGAGTTTGCATTGGTTCTTCCCGTATTTTTAGTGTTCGTTTTCGGTTTGGTCGAATATGGCAAAGCCCAAATGACGGCGAATATGTTGCAAAATGCTTGTCGCGAAGCGGCGCGATTGGGATCGACTGAGGGAGTGACGACAAGTCAGGTTGAACAGCGCGTCCGCAATTTGATGGCACCTGGCATTGGTACGGAAGTTCCGATCACCGTTATCGTCCGCGACGCCAGTATTCTCGATGCGGAAGAAGTTGAATTACTCGAGTCCAACGAATACGCCGACTTGCCAACGATTGAATTAGACAACGCGGAACCCCGACAGATGTTTGTGGTTCGGGCGTGGTTGTCGTACGACGACGCGTCGATTATTCCATGGCCCTTACTTAAAAACATGACGTTGACAGGGATGTCATTCATGCGACATGAATAGGAGCCGTTAATGTCTGCCAAGCAATCAAATCATCTGCGGCCTTTGCAGAGGAATCCGCGGCGCGGTGCTGCGACCGTCGAATTCGCGGTTATCGCACCTGTGTTGATGACGATTGTCTTAGGCGTTTACGAAGTCAGCCGCACATTGGATATGCAGACCACGATGACGCAAGCGGTGCGCGATGGAGCCCGATTGGGCGCGATGGATCGGACCGATTTCTTGAATCCTGGTCAATCGACGAACGAAAAAATGATCCAAGATGTTCTCAACGTCTTGGAGTCAAATGGATTGAATACCGATTATGCGGTTGTCGAAGTGTTGCATGAGGCCAGCGACACTGAAATAGACCTCGACGACCCCGATAACGAGATGGAATTGTTCCGCCTGCGCGCTGTGTTGCCGTACAACGCAGCGTCGACAGGGCAACATATTCCAAGCCCCTGGGATTTTGGTTTGACGGCCGAGATCACTTTTCGAAATGGCCGTGCAGCTCTAGTACAATAGCCCCGCAGCAGTAAGTTGGATTTCAGTTGGAGGCGTTTAATGCGCTGTGTGAATGAAGTGATTTGCCGAAAGAAACGAACTCGCAGGTTGGGGAATCGGCGGGGGTCCATGACTGTCGTGGCTAGTATCACACTGGTGGCGATTTTCGCTTTTGTCGCGATTGCTGTCGATTCCGGACGCATGACATTGATGCGCACGGAAATGCAGAATGCGGTGGACGCCGCTGCGCTGGCTGCATCACAAGAGATCACTGGGGCTGTCTTCGAAGCGGGGCAAGCCGTCACGACGGTTGAAATTGACGCAGCGTCGATCGCGGTTCAATCGGCACGCGATATGGCGGAGCGAGTTGCTTCCGCGAACGGCGTCTATATCGACCCGGACCGCGACGTCTATTTTGGCAAACGCTCGTTTGATGAATCGACGGGAGAGTGGCCTATCGTTTGGGGCGAAGAACCGTACAACGTCGTCAAAGTCGTCGCCCGGCGCGATAACGAGGACATCACGGCATCGGATGGTAGACTCCCGCTCTCTTTTGGATGGGCCATCGGCAAGAAAAGCGTATCCGTTACCGCCAACGCCACTGCATTTGTGGAAGCTCGCGACATTATCATGGTGCTCGATTTCTCCGCTTCGATGAACGACGATTCGTCCATGAAGTCGTTCAATTCCTTGGGGCAGTCGAATGTTGAAGTAAGCATGGACCTGATGTGGGATAGTCTAGTCACGGCAAATCCGAGATTCCCCGATACGCAACATACTAAATTCCCGACGACCGGATTTGGCAACGTCAACTCGTATGCTGGTACATACATTTCCAGTACCAGCACCTCGACCATCTTTAACACGCTAGGGCTCGGGCAACTCGGCATCGATGGGCGACCGCTGTATCCTTACCCGCAGGCGGGACGGTACAGTTCCGGCTTGCCAAAAAACGAACCAACGGCGGCTGCCAGCGAACAATTGTGGCGGAACTACATCTACTACGTGAAGAACAAGTCGGGCTCGTACCGCAAACGCTATGGCTATCGTACTTTGATGGAGTACATCCAGGAACAGAAATACCAGAGCACATATTCCGAAGACCTGTGGCGGACTCCGCATTACCCGTTTCACGGGATCAAGCAAGGAGCGACGATGTTCCTCGACTTCCTCACCGATCTCGATTTTGGCGACGAAGTTGGCTTGGTAAGCTATGGCGGTTATTCACAAGTTGAATTGACGTTGAATGACGGTGCCGCAACGGTCGACGTAACCAGCAATCCAATTACCAACGACTATGCAGCGATCAATACGATGCAGCGGCACAAGCAAGCGGGCCACTACGACGGCTGGACGGGCATGGGCTACGGTATCAAAGACGCTAAAGAAATGCTCGTCGGCGATCTGAACGATAGCAGCAACAACGGTTACTTGCGGTATGGGGCAAGACCGACCATGCTCATCATGACCGATGGTCAAACCAATCAAGGGCCGAGCGGATTTAACTTGCCGTCCGGATGGAGCTGGGCTCAATGGACCGACTTCGACGGCGATGGAGACGCCGATTACTCAACCAGTGACCGCAAGAAGAAATACGCGTTCTGGGAAGCAACAGAAGCAATTCGACGCGGTGTCACGGTGCACACGATGAGTATTGGCACGGGGGCGGATCGCGATCTAATGCGGGCAATTGCGTTTGCCGGTCGCGGCGTGTGGATCAATGTTCCCGGCGGAAGTTCCGTCGAGGAAATGGAAGACCAGATTATGGCCGCGTTCACTCAAATTGCTGCGAGCGTTCCTCCTGCGAAGTTAATTTACAACGCCGACGAAATGGCAATCGATGAAGATTCAAGTCAGTCGACTGAAACCGGCGACGGGGTCACGTACGGTGATGGCAGCACGGGTTCTGGTGAGAACTCCAACGGCAATGGCAACGGGAATAATAACGGCAACGGAAATGGCAACGGGAATAATAACGGCAACTCGTCCAACGGCAATAACGGCGTCGGCAACGGCGAAGATCCGCCGCCGCCCGGGAATCCGCCGGTGAACGATGGTGCCGGAACGAGTCCCGGTAACCCCGGCAACCAAGGTGGCGGCAACTCGGGTAGTGGTGATTCAGGCAACTCGGGTAACAGCAACTCGGGTAACCGCAACACAGGTAACCGCAACACAGGTAACCGCAACACAGGCAGCAATCGCTTTTTTGGTCGACGGCGTTAAGCCATTTTTCACGGGACATTTCGACCGCTTTGCCCACATAAGTGGACGCAACACTTGGATAGTCATGAGCCGCAGAAGCCGGTCTGCGAAAAGATAGGGCGATTGATTGCGACTCATGCCCTTGGAGAATAAGGAGTTGAGGATTTTGCGAACCTGTTAAGTGTTTGTTAGGTCCTGAGGTTGTGAAGGGATTTATAAAAACTTCACAAAATTCACCTTGCACGGCTTTGGTCTTTGGTGAATTATACCAGTAGAGGTCGCACTGACGCTGTGCGATGGACTAGAGTTCACGACGTGGCCACATTTTTTTTGGCAGAGTGGTCGAAGTGAAAGGGTTCTAGTTGGAAAGGAGGTGATCTAGTGATTTCAGAGTGTACTAGCCAAGGAGGTGGCTCCGCCTGACGACCGGCGGGTTGTCTGACATTGGCAGCCACCACCCGAACTCGGCGTACTGATCACCAACGATCTTTATAACGAGTAAATTAACAGGGCTCGACTTTCTTCGGGAAGTCGGGCCTTTTTTGTTAGCGTCACCAAAGAATTCTCGCAGGAGAAATATTGTTGCTGAAGAAATAGTTGCGCTGAAGAAATAGTAGCGCAGTGGCTGCCTGTTGGAGCGGGGCGCCAACATTACTCCTTCGCTT
>JBLHLE010000866.1:0-4047 GCA_047620805.1 Pirellulaceae bacterium | reverse complement strand
CGCATTGATCCGCCATCACTCCGCCGACAACTTCGGCGGTGTGATTTAGTCTTTCGTCGGCCAGCAAATGGAACAGGCTATCAACCGCTCCGGCCTTTCCGTCTGTTGCGCCATAGACAACGAAAGGGATGCGGGCCTGGACGATGGCGCCCGCGCACATCGGGCATGGTTCGAGAGTCACATAGAGCGTACAGTTTTCCAGACGCCAATCCCCGATCGATTCGGCCGCCTGCGTGATGGCGATCATTTCAGCGTGAGCCGTTGGGTCTCTAAGTTGTTCCCGTTGGTTATGTGCGGCGGCGACAATTCGATTTTGGCAGACGATGATCGCGCCCACGGGAACTTCTTTTTCGAGTTCGGCTTGCTGAGCTTGTTGGAGCGCCTGCAGCATGTAATGTTCGTGAATCGGAGACATGGCGATCTAGTTAAACGAGGCGTTGGTCGACTTTTTTTGAGGCCCGGTTGCTCAACATTGCACGAACGATAGGGTATGCCATCGCGAAGAACAAGACGCCCACTAACGCTCCGAGCAGGTCGGCTGCCCAGTCTTGAATGTCTCCCATCCGTCCTGGAATGGGAACCTGCAATAATTCGTCGAGAAATCCGTACAAAGCCACCATCAAGAAAACTCGTAGCAGTAACGAAAATCCTATTCGCCATTTGATCGAACAAAGAGCGGCCAACAGAAAGGCCAGCACACCGTAAGCGGCAAAATGCATATACTTGTCGCTGTACTTTCCCAGCTTGGGCAGCCCCACCTTAGGTAAATGCGTAAGCGTGAACAAAACCAGCCAATAGACTAGAAATACAGCACCCATTGTTCGGTAGGAGCGAACGAGATGTCGAACGTTATCTTTCAAGCTCATCCCCCCAATCTAGCGGTGATCGCGATTGGGCATCAAGTTGGATTTCCATCTATTTCGTCTGAAACGCGTTACAAAGATGCACTGGCAGAGCGTTCATACGTATAATTGCACCTATTCTTTTTCGTCCAATGATGGCGAAATCCACAATGTGATTTAGTCAACAAGAGAAGTGAGCCGCGCAATGAAGTCTCGTTTTATGTTTTCCGCGTTTCTGCTGACAGTTGTATTTGTATCAATCGCCCATGCCGATGAGAAATGGACGTCACTATTCGATGGAAAAACACTCAAGAATTGGAAGGCGACCAACTTTGGCGGCGAGGGAGACGTCACCGTCGAAAAAGGTGGAGAGATGCACCTGGACTTTGGCAGTTCATTAAGCGGTGTTACCCATACGGGGAAAGTTCCCACCTCCAACTATGAACTTGAATTGGAAGCCAAGCGATTGGACGGCGTCGACTTCTTTTGTGGCCTGACGTTTCCAGTCAAAAAAGATCACTGTAGTCTGATTCTTGGCGGTTGGGCGGGGGCCGTCGTTGGGCTTTCAAGTATCGATGGAAAAGACGCCTCGGAGAATGCCACTACGCAGTTTATCAATCTCAAGAACGAACAGTGGTATCACGTCCGCCTGCGCGTAACGGATAACGATATACAAGTCTGGCTGGACAAGAAACGCATTATCAGTCAATCGATCGTCGGCAAGAAGATTACCGTCCGCCCAGAAGTTGAATTATCTCGCCCCTTGGGAATTTCCACTTGGGAGACGAAATCAGCGCTGAGAAACATTCGGATTCGAACGCTTAGCAAGGAAGAGCAAAAAGGCGCGAAGCCAGATGAGAAAAATCCCAACAAAAAAAAGCCAGCCAAATAGCAGCCAGCCAAATAGCAGCCAGCCAAATAGCAGCCAGCCAAATAGCAGCCCGTCAAAAAACAGAGTAGCACTGAGAAAGGAATAAGTGCTTTGTCGAAGTTAAATTTGGGGTAACATGTTGTAGCCCAGAGTCGTGTTGTAGCCCCGACTTCCAGTTGCCAACACCTTCAACGCAACGATGGGGACCACAGTCGAGACGACCATGCCACGTCCCCCTCTCGCAACTTCGAGACTTTTCGCTCGCGAGCCCGCCGACTAATAGTTCGGTGTCGGCGGTCGATAGTGATCGATATTGATGCTTTGGAAAAAATCGATGGTGGATGCCAAGCCTTCGGCGAGTCGAATTTTGGGAGTCCAGTCAAGGTGTTTTTGCGCCAATGAGATGTCCGGTTGGCGTCGCATCGGATCGTCTTCTGGAAGTGCCTCGAAGACGATCTTTGACTTTGACTTGGTTTGATTAATGACCAGTTCGGCCAACTGGTGGATCGTGAATTCATCGGGATTGCCGATGTTTACCGGACCGATGAAATTATTTTCGTTTTGCATCATGCGAATAATGCCTTCGACTAGATCGTCGCGATAACAGAAGGACCGAGTTTGTTGGCCGTCGCCGAAGATCGTGATGTCATCTTCGCTGATTGCTTGCCGAATGAAATTCGAAACCACTCGGCCATCGAACGGATGCATGCGTGGGCCGTAGGTGTTGAAAATCCTGACGATACGGATGTCGACTTTGTTCATGCGGTGATAGTCCATGAACAATGTTTCGGCAGCTCGTTTACCTTCGTCATAACAAGCTCGCGGGCCGATTGGATTCACGTTGCCGCGATAGGCTTCGGTTTGCGGATGCACTTCCGGATCGCCGTAGACTTCGCTGGTTGAAGCCTGCAGCACTCGCGCGCCGCATCGTTTCGCCATGCCGAGCACGTTGATCGCGCCCATCACCGAGGTCTTTATCGTCTTGATCGGATTGAATTGATAGTGACCGGGAGCAGCCGGGCAGGCGAGGTTGTAGATCTGGTCGACTTCCAGCCACAAAGGGACGGTAATGTCGTGGCGAATCAACTCGAAGTTGGAGCGGTCCAGCAAGTGGGCTACATTCGACTTTTGACTCGTAAAGAAATTATCGACGCAGATGACATCGTGTCCTGCTTCGACGAGTCGTTCACACAAGTAAGAGCCGAGGAAGCCAGCTCCGCCTGTGACGAGAATTCTTTTCAAACTCACTAGTTCATTCCTTTGTGTCGGACAAAATCTTCTTGTTTTGTGGTACCAATGGTTGGACTTAGCCAGCTTTGGGCAGTCCTAATGGTGGCAGAATGGGCAACCCGTTGTTTGGACTCGACTCGATTACCGTTTGTTGGCGGTCGTGTTGAGTTTGTCGACGGATATCCCAGTAGTCCTGGTCGAGCAAATAGAGGAAGAAAACCGCCATCGAGTCTTGGTTCTCTCCTGTATCGTTATCGTAAATTGCGATCAATTCGTACTCGTGATCTTTGTAGATCGGCACACCTTCTGAGCTGCGAAGGAATCCGACTTTTTCTAAGCCCAGTCCCCCTTCGACGTTCTTGGCCATGCTCGTGAAGACAACTTCGGCGGCGGTGATGTCTCGCAGCGAAAGTGACTCGGCTGTAGGATGCAGATGGGCGCCGATGTAGTGAATTGTTGTATCATTTGGCAGCCGCAGCAACGTGGTTACTCGAGTGCGAAATTCGTGACGACCCGGTGGGATGACCCAGTGCCCGGTGAATTTGCGACCGTAGCGGTCGCGGCTTTCGTCGTTTTGAATCGCTTTTTCACCTGGTAGACAAATGGGCATGTCGTGCAATAGCTCTGATTTCGCTTGCTGCTCTGCCTCGTGGTCGAATACTGTTCCTTCCGCGCCGAGTGAAACCATTGCGAAGATCCCCTTTTGGTACAGGGGTTTCATAGGGTAGTCAGTATCCGAGTCCCGGATGAAGCTAACGGTCAGCTTGTGTCGGACTTTGAATTTTTCGTTCGGCCAATTCAGATTCAAGGCCTGGGTGGCAAGGCGAAGGTTTTCGTCGGACCACACCGGGATTCCATATCCTGGCGGCAATTGGACGTCGGTCTGCCCCTGCGACAGCGTAAAGACGCGGCCGTCGAGCTGTTTCTTGTTGCCGAACAAATTCATGTGTTGGACCGGATCGAGATCGAGGTTCGCATGGCACATGAATTGAGGTGAAACTGCTGTCGTGCCGTCTGCATCTACCATTTTGACCGAGATACCGGTAATCCAAATCAGCTCTTTGGGACCTTCAACCAAGTCTGCATCAAGCCAACTCCACGGCC
>JBLHLE010000865.1:0-4047 GCA_047620805.1 Pirellulaceae bacterium | reverse complement strand
GACCGTTTTAATCGCACGTCGTTCGCCAGGTAGACGACGCCCATTCCGCCCCGCCCCAGCTCCCGCACGATCTCGTAGCCGTCGATGGTTATTTCCGGCATCGAAGCTGCAGCCGGTAGATCAACCACCGCTGCCGACTCATCGCGTGCTAGAACCACCGTTTCGTTAACGCCGCCCGTCTGCTCTTTCGAGGTGTTACTGATGAGGTCGCAGAATTCGTCCCAGACGTCAGCGCTCTCCAACAGGTCATTGCAGGATTTACATTGCTGCAAATGCACCTCGATCGATTGCGAGGCATCGTCAGCCAACTTGCCGGAAACGAAATCGTAAAGGTCTTCTCGACTGGGGTGCATGCTCGTCTCTGTTTACCAAACGTTTTCTAACTTTAACTTTAACTTTCACCGAGCACGTGGGTTCCTAACAAGCTGTGACCTAGCAAGCTGTGACCTAACAAGCTGTGACCTAACAAGCTGTGACCTAGCAAGCTGTGACCTAGCAAGCTGTGACCTAACAAGCTGTGACCTAACAAGCTGTGACCTAACAAGCTGTGACCTAACAAGCTGTGACCTAACAAGCTGTGACCTAACAAGCTGTGACCTAACAAGCTATCGACTCGCGGTTTTCTTTGTGTTAGTCGATGTGCCCTTGAGTATACTTTTCCTCTTCGGTGCTATTAAAATCGCGGCCCGCTTTGCGTTTCGCTTCCGCCAAGAGTTGAGTGACGTCGACGGTCCAAATCAGCGTCTCACCAATCTTGGTTGCGGTTGCCAACCGTTTACCGTCGTGGGAATACTCGACCGCGACAACCTCGTTGTTGAAGTGGCGGATCGCCGAAACCGATCTGGACGGGATTTCGACGGTAAGATTCCACAACAGTACGGTTTTGTCAAAGCCCGCAGACGCGAGTTGCTTTCCGTCGGGGGAATAATCAATGTCAATAACCCGCTCCACGTGGCCACGTAAGAGATGAGAAAGCTCGAACTCTCCTGCCGCATTCTTGCTCCACAAACGAATCGTTTTATCGTGAGATGAACTCGCCAACTGTTGGCCGTCGAATCGGAACGCAACGTCGCGTACGTCGTCGCTGTGTTCAGAGAGAACCTGCGGAGCGGCCTCTGGCTGTTGCAAATTCCAAACTCGAACTTTTCGCTCCTGGTGGGCGGTCGCCAGCGTCGTACCGTCGGGGCTGAAAGCGAGACTCCAGGTGCGTTGCGATTTGCATTTGAGTATTGTCGGTTCTGCAGACAGGTCAGCTACCGACCAGATTCGGATGTCGCCGTTATCGCTGCAGGCGGCCAGTCGCTCCCCCGTGGCGTCGAAACGAACGCACCGCGTCGGTTTTTCTACCCCGGAAAGAACTGTCGGCTCACCTATCTCGAATTTGTCGCCTGGTGTGAATAGCTGCACTTCCCCGTTGGTCAGTCCAGCTGCTAACAATCTGCCGTTGGGACTAACGTCGATGCTGTTTGCGGTCGCGTCACACTTCCACTGTTGAAGTGGCGTCGTGGCTGGCTGATCTGTTCGCCACCGCGCAATGATGCGATTGTTGGATGAGGAAACAATGTTTCCCTGCCCATCGAAATCGATTGCGTTCGTGCGATGAGCATGAACTCGACGAACCGCTGGAAAGGACAATGTTTGATAGTCATCCGGTTGCCACAATCGCAGAATCCCTTCTTCGTCGCGCGAGACAATACGCCCCGCCGAGATGAACTCCGCAGTCCTCAGTCCAATGCTGTGTCCGCGCAGAATGACCGGGCGTATCGTGTCGTCACTTTCCTCGCGTACTTCGTCTTGCAGGTTCCATGCCAGTACGTTTCGATCTGAAATGGCAGCCGAAACCAGGTAAGTGTCGTCGTCGCTAAAGTCAAGCGAAACGACGTTTCCCGTATGCCCATGCAACAGAGTCATCGAATCGTCGATGTTAGATTGTTGTAAATTCCACAAGCTGATGGTGTGGTCGGCGTAGCCTGCGGCGAGCCAGCGACCTGCGGGACTGAATTGGATTTCGGCACCGCGACCACGATCACTCAACCAAAGCACGTTCGTACCGACTGGTTTGGCGTCGAGATTGCAGATTGCAGATTGCCATGCCTTTACCCGCCACATTCCAGGCCAGCAATTTGCCGTCCGGGCTAATGCCGATACTCGAAATCATCCCCCTCACAATTAAGTCGTTGGTGGTTTCGATCGCCTTGTTTTCAAATGTGTTCCACAATTGAATTCGGCCGTCCATGACATAGGCAAGTATTTGACTGTCGGCCGAAAAACTCATCGGCGCTTGCAGGTTGCCGGACGCGATATGCCTTTGAAAACCGCTTCGTTTGACCTGCTGGAAATCGCACAAATGCAACGTGCCTTCCGTTAGTGCTGCCGTCGCCAGCCAGCGACTGTTGGGACTGAATTTCAGCCATTGTTTCGTTCGGTCGGCGGGAACATCGATGGCGATTGGCGGTTCGATGCCCCTGTCATCATTGTCGTCGAATAGGGCGTGATTCTCATTCGACGGTAATCGCAGCAGTCGCATGTTCGATCCCTTTACGAACGTCGCAGCGAGCCAATCGCCATTGGGGCTGACCGCGAACTTGTCGACCTGCGGAATTCGGCCCAGCGATTGCCAACGATCGGTGTTTTTGGGATCGCGGAGGTCCCCTATCTTGAGTTGATTGGAGCGATCTACGGTTATCAGGATCTCCGCTTCCTCACTAAATATCGCGCGGGCGAATTCCCTATCATCAAGCGGTTCACCACTAACATCCGCTACTGTGCTAATGAGCGACTCGATGGCGATTGGCAAGGCGGGTAAGAGAGGCTCATTTTCTGTTGACATCATGAGGACTGATTCGCGCGCCAAAAGCAGGCTTAAGGCGGGGTCGCGATCTCTCTCAGCGATCGCGTTGGCGGCCATCCCGCGGGCTTCTGCGATCCGCTGCAGACGTTGCGCTTTGTTGCGCTTTGTTGCGATCGCGCGTCGCTAGACGCTCTTCGTCTTTTGCTCGCATTGCACTTTCTTCAGCAGCGAGTGTCGCAATCTGCGCCGTCTTCTTTTCCGCAGCGAGATCCGTGTTCGCACTGCGGAGCTCTTGGTTCACTGTGTCGAGTTGCCCATTCTTGAAGGCTAAACTTGCAATGGCAACTATCGTTCCAATAACGACGGCAAGGGTAAATCCCGCTGTCAGATTGGCAATCGTTTTGTTTCGTCGATACAGCAGGTAACCACGACGCACTAGCCCGACACGCCTAGCCTGTATCGGTTCGTGGTTTAGGAAGCGGCGCAGGTCATCCGCCAATTCTTCCGCCGAAGCGTAACGCCGATTGGGTTCTTTTTCCAAACACTTCAGGCAGATCGTCTCAATTTCAGACGGCAGGTTCGGCTGCGAGCGACTGGGAGGAATTGGCTCGCTCTGCTGGACCATCAAGATCGTGTCCATCATGTTCTCCGCCATAAACGGCGCTCGGCCCGTCAATAACTCGTAGAGTATTGCGCCCATGGCGTAGATGTCACAACTGGCGGTGATATCGGCGCTGTTGCCCGTTGTCTGCTCGGGAGCCATGTACGCCGGAGTCCCAAGGAGAGTGCCGGTCTGAGTCAACTGGGAGAGGGAGTCCATTTGCTTGGCGATCCCAAAGTCCGTCACCTTGGGCCATGGAACCAGTCTCTCGACAGTGTCTGAATTCGGAGTGGCGTTGATGGCATGAGTTGTTGCTTGCGTTTTCGAGCTATGGGTTGCCGTCGGAGAATCAAGCAAGACGTTTCCCGGTTTCAGATCGCGATGCACGACTCCCTGCTGATGGGCGTAGTCAATCGCGCGGGCCAAGCGTTCACAAACAACGGCCGCGACTCGTGGTGACTGTGGCTTCCGCTCGGTAAAGTCGTAGAGACATCCGCCTTCCATTAATTCAAGTGCCAAATAAGGAAGACCGTCATGTTCTCCCACTTCGTATATCTGGACTATGCCCCGGTACTTTAACTTCGCGATCGTTTCCGCTTCCAAACGAAACCGCTCCCGTTCCTCATTTGTGGAATGTTCGCCCGCCAGAATCACC
>JBLHLE010000864.1:0-4050 GCA_047620805.1 Pirellulaceae bacterium | reverse complement strand
GGTTGTGGTACGCTGAAAACCGGACGTCACATTCGTTACGAAAAAGAAACACCGCTGAACGACCTCTGGCTAGCGCTGCTGAATCGAATGGACGTCGATATCGCAAAACTCGGCGACAGCAATGGCGCTTTGCCAAACCTCTCCTGAACGACGACACAATCTGTTCTCAACCGCTGCAAAGGTATGGTATGCGTACTTTGTTCGTGAAGTGTATGTTGGCCGCGGTAGCATGGGCGATAACCAGCGGTCATCTCTCGGCTCGAGAAGCTGAGTCCGCAGCAGTGCCGGAACCTTACGTCGAAACGACGGGAACGGTGCGCGGATTCGAGTTGCTTGCGGCCGAAGACGAGGGAGCGGGCGGCATCGACTTCGGCTTTCATTTCAAGCCGGACGGGTCAGACCGCGAGTGGCTAGTAATCTCGCGCGGCAGCACGCCGTTCGAAGTTCTTCGTTTGGGACCAACGTACGTCCAAGTCGATAAGCAGACTTTCGTCGACGGCGCGCGAGTGTGGCTGCTGGGCGTGAAATTCGTGGATCGCATCCCAGCCACCTTCCACAAGAAGACGCTGCCGTCGGAGGGCACGATTACGGCGCTGATGATTTCTAGCGCACCGCAGAAGGCGGGTGCGGTTGGCACTCCTCTGTATGTCAATAATTGGTTTCATCCCTGGCGGAAAGACAAGGCTGGAGTGTTCATCGAAGGGATCGTTGACCGCCCTGTCACAAGCCACTATGTCGATCGCCAGGGCCCGCATTGGGTTTGCGGCTGGTTGCCCGCCAATACATCTAGTCCGGATCCCGCCAATCGCTTGGCGGAAGTGCGGCATTTGTTGGACGAGGCGGACGTCCGCACCATCGCAGCGGAGCCTTTTAAGAAGGGTGTTTATCGCGGCTACTTAGTAAGCGACAAAGCCCGACCGCAGGGTTATCGATTGAAACTGACTCAGTTTTGGCGACATGTACCCGAAACCGGCGGGTATGAATTGATCATCGGTAATGACAAGGGACTCGAGCGACTGCCCTAGAACGCTTTTTGGAAACTTCACCATGCGAATACTCCACGTTGCAACGCTAGCTCTTCTCACCATTTCACTTCCAGCTGCCGCTCAAGATAAGCCAAGGTTTACGGACGTCACGGCCGCGACGGGGATCAAAATCGCCGACAACACGGCAGTCGGCGGAACCAACGCACACGCTGTCGCAATCGAAGACTTCAATGGCGACGGCTTGGTCGACGTCATCATTCCGACATTCGGTGCGCCGTTCGTGCGGTATTTTCGAAACCTTGGCGGACTGAAGTTTCAAGATGTCACCCCCGGTTCGGGGTTGGAGAGTTTTGCTGGTGCCGGGACCGGCGCGGCGGTGACAGACTTTGATCGCGATGGAAAACTTGACGTCTACTTGACTTCGCTCCGACAAGGAGCATGTCGGCTTTACAAAGGCAAAGGTGACGGCACATTTCAGGATGTCAGCCGCCAAGCCGGTGTGTTCGTGACCGAACCATGTCGCTCCTGCTCTTGGTCCGATGTGGACCACGATGGCTGGGTCGATCTCTACGTGACTTGCCCCGACGGACCGAACAGGTTGTTTCGCAATAACGGCAATGGAACATTCACCGACATCGCCGCCGCGACTGGTGTAACGCTGGCCGATCGTCATAGCTTGGGTTGCGCGTTCGGCGACGTCGACGGCGACGGTCGAGACGACTTGTTGGTGACGAGTTATCAATCGCAGGTGAGTGCCCTGTTCCAAAACAGCGGTGGCGGCAAATTCCGCGACGTAACTGCGGCGGCCGGCTTGACTCGCAAAGCGTCCACGGTAGGCGGCGTGTTCGCCGATACGCTCAATCGTGGCCGGCTGGATCTGTTGACCACGACCGATTCCTGGTTGTCGGGAGCCAACTACACCGAGCCGCAACTGTTGGAGCAAGGGCATACCGTCGAACCGAATTTGCTGTACCTCAACGACGGCCGCGGCAAATTTACGATCGCGGGCGATCTGACGTTGCGACACAAGACACTGTCACACGACGCGGTGCTCGAAGACCTGGATCACGATGGTATGATCGACCTCTATGTCGGAGTGGACGCGATTCCCAGCGGCAATCGGTTCGCGACGAACAAAGGCGGCAACCCGCTGTGGACTCGCAGCGGTGGCGGCGCTTGGCGTGAAGCGGCGACCGAGTGGGGCATCAAACACGAAGGGAACTGCGTTTGTGTTCCGGCCGCCGATTTCGACAACGACGGCGATCTGGACCTGATGCTGATTAATTTTTATTCCAATGTTCTCCTCTACCAGAACAACACTAACGGCGATCGCTGGCTGCGAGTAAAGGCCGTTGGTACCACTAGCAACCCCGATGGTATTGGCGCCAAGGTTAAGCTTTACGCGATGCGCGGTGGAAAGCGGCAATTGATCGGCTTTCGCGAAATCCAATCCGGTGCCGGATACTGCCGCAGCTCGCCTCTGGAATGCCATTTCGGCTTGGGGAGCACACCTGCCGACTCGTATCAAATCTCGGTTTTGTTTCCGGCGACGAAGAAGACCGTGGTCGTTGAATCCGTGAAAGCAGGCCAGAGAATCGTCGTGAAAGAGGAATGAACGCCATGCGCTACCAACTGCAACGTAATCTTGTGAAGATCGTACCGCAGGTCGCGATCCTGTTGATTGCGATCCTGTTTGGCTTGATCGCGTTCGGCTCTCCTGGCTATGCCGAACAGGCGGGAATCCGTTCGATGCTCGTGGGCCCGATGCAGCTACCGGACGAGGAATATCTACTATTCGTCGAACGAGTCAAACCTGAGCTCGTCGTGATGGGCGCCTTTGGCGCGCCGCAGTGGGCGACTCAAGACGACCCGCGACTGTGGTTGGCGAAATGGCGAGAAGTCTTCACTCGGTTGCATCGTAGCGACATTCGCGTCGTGGGAACATTCGAGTTACTCAATGTTGGTAACAGTCCTCAGGAAGCCAAGAAGTTCGTGGACTTTTTTGAGAGCCGTTGGGACACGAAGATACTCGGGCAGCGGCCGCCAGTACGCGGTGCGAGTCTGTTGGAGCAGCGAACTCTACCGATCGAAAAACAAGTGAGTGCCGATGCGCCGCGCGGTTGTCCTGTTAACCAACATTGGCGAAGTATGGCCAAGGCGATGGTCAAACCCTTAATCGACGCGGGAATCGACGGCTTTATTACGCATCGAAACATGTTTGGCGAGTGCGGCTGTCCCTTTTGTCACGCTGACTTGAAACCGGGCGAAAAGACCCGGCATTCACCGCACGAACACGATGCCGTGCAGACGGCGACGTCATGCGACCATTGCGGTCTTGGATTTCGCCGCTGGATGGCCGACCGCTACACCCCCGTTGAACTGAAAGCGAAGTTTGACATTGGCGATCTGCAATCGCACAAACTGCTGGCCGTCTATGGTCATCATCGCGAACACGGGCGGCTGCCGACAGCGCTGCAGATGGAGGGGATGAGATTCGCTCGCCACGCCATTAAGGAATGCTTTGACGATGTCTTTGTCGAATTCGGTCGTGGCTTGAAACCCGACTTGCTTGTTGCGCAATGGAACCACATGCCCTACTTCGACGAAATGCATCGCGATCGAGGGCACATTTCGGAAGCGCAGGTCACGACGTTCGCTCACGCGTCGGCCGACGAACGTTGGAGTTTGCCAGCCAACTTATGGGGGCGTGGCGAAGATCTGTATTGGTATTGCAACTGGGGAACCTGTCAGAACACGGAATTCGAAAAACGCTTCGTTGCCGATGTCACTCTGTACGCCAAATTGCTACGAAGTCAGTCGCGAGGAAAACCGTATGTGATCAATAAGTACGATTTCTATCGGCCCCGCAACATGTTGGCCGAGGCGGCCGCGCTGGGCATGATCGCCGGCGCGAAGGACGTGCCTTATCGCGCGGAGCAAGATGCGGAAACCGCCGTTCGCTATTTCGAATTCTTGCGAAGACACGCGAGTCTTTACCGCAATAACAACGGCCGACCGATATCGGACGTCCTGTTGGTTTACCCACGGACTCAGTCTCACGCTG
>JBLHLE010000863.1:0-4050 GCA_047620805.1 Pirellulaceae bacterium | reverse complement strand
GAACCTTGGCGTCCTCTTCTATTGCGACGAGGGCCGCGACTGCCGATATAGCCAAGATATTATTCGTGCTGCAACGAAAGCTGCCAAGCGTGTCATTGTTCTTAAGCCGGGAAATCTTGGTGAAAAGTACGTCACGGGGCGCAGAGGTCAAGGGACTCTGAAAGTTTGCTTTCAAGGCAAACCGACACGTCTCGGAAAGCCGGGGAAACGAGCGATACTGACTGAAGTATTTCGACGACTCGACGACTGTATGAACCTCTCGGATGCGAAAACTAGAATTTCCGTCGGAACGCTCAATATTCAGACAGAAAATCTTCCCATGATGCTCCCGCATCGTGTCGATGCAACAATTATGTTTAGCTTTCCAGACCAAGACAGCGGGAGCCAGCTCGAGAAAAACATGCGAGAGATTCTCCTCGCCAAAGGACTCCAGGTTCGAGTTGATCGAATCTCAATTCGGCCTCCGATGCTAGACCGCGGCTCTAAATCTGAGTTGAGGAAAACGATCGAATCGATTGCAAAACGATGGGAGATCCCCCTGAAGAAGGAATCGTCTGCGTGGCCCTCAGTTGGCGGACTGGCTCCCGAAAAAGTGGATGTCATCTGTGGCGTTGGGCCCGTGTGCCATGATATTTACCGGCCCGAAGAATCGGTCGAGCGAATCAGCTTGGTTCAGCGAACGCTGTTGCTTGCGGAGCTTCTGTTGAACGTCGGCAACAGCTAAGTATCGGGAACGCTAAGTATCGGGAACGCTAAGTATCGGGAACGCTAAGTATCGGTGATGGGGAACGGAAAGTTAGGTGTGGCACTTTCAGGCGTAAAAGGGTGAGCGCATGGCCAATTTCCGATTTGATGCACAACACATTCTACGCGAAAAACTCAATATGAAACGTCGACGCACCTCGGACGACTCCGACTCCTACGACCTGTCCCAAGCCGGCGATATCCAACCGCAGCGAGTTTCCGTCTCGGCCCACGGCATGGTCGCGTCGCAGCACTACCTGGCGACGGAGGCCGGGTCCGCGATATTAGAGCGTGGTGGCAACGCAATCGATGCAGCCGTGGCTACCGCTTTTGCGCTGGGAGTCTGCGAACCGGCCGCCTCCGGACTGGGAGGCCAGACGATGATGCTCGTGCACACCGTCAATCCCAGACGCACCTTTGCCGTCGACGGATCCTCGCATGCTCCAAGCCGTGCGACGCCCGAATTATTTGATGGGGCCAGAGGAGACACTCTACGAGGCCATCGCGCAACCACCGTTCCGTCCACTGTCGCGACCCTGGGCTATGTCTTAGAGCGGTACGGATCCTTACCGATGGCCCAAATCTTGGAACCGTCAATCCAATTTGCCGAACAAGGGTATCCCGTTTCGAAGCTGCAGCATGCCCTGACCAAACGCGAGCAAAAACACCTGCGACAGGGAACTGCTGGACAGTTTTTTCTTAGCCAGACAAATCGAGTGATGCAGGTGGGCTCTAGTTTTCGACAGCATGTACTTGCTGATACGTTGAGGCGTATCGCGTTGAAAGGTACTGACGAATTCTACCGAGGTGAAATCGCCGATGCTATTCATCAAGACATGCTTAAGAACGACGGTCTGATTCAACACGACGACCTAGCGAACATCCCCAGGCCAATTGAGCGGCGACCGGTATCGTGCAAGTTTCAAAATTTGCGAGTGCTTACGATGCCTCCGCCCGGGGCGGGAAGATCATTGGTTCAAATACTTAACGTTATCAGCCAATTCTCCGAAAAGCAGCTCGATATTGAAACGCCAGAGGGCGTCAATCTAATGTGCGAAATCATCCGCAGAGCGTTTTGGGATCGCGGCGATCGTCCAATGGATGCAGAATTCTTTCCCCAGGTCGAGAATGAGCGAATGCTCGATCCAGAATATGCGGCCGAAGTCGCCAAACAGATCCGCCGCCGAATCAAGACACAGGGAGAGACAACTCACCTTTCAGTGATGGACAAGGAAGGGAATTCTGTCGCTCTGACCCAGTCCATTGAGCGTGTTTACGGATCGTGTGCAGCCAGTCCGGAATTAGGTTTTCTCTACAATAACTACATGAGTGCATTTGACTTTGAAGATATTAACCATCCATACTACCTCCGCCCCAATGCGTCCCCTTGGGCAAGCGTCGCTCCCACCATCGTTTTCCGTGGTCGTCGACCTTGGCTTGTCATTGGTTCTCCCGGAAGCGAACGCATCGCCCCTTCTGTCGCGCAGGTTCTGCTGAGACTCCTGTTCAAGAAGCGAAATCCCTACGATGCGGTGGCCGCCGCTCGGTTCTACTGCGATCTAACGGGAAAAGTGTCACTCGAAGCCTCGCGAATGCGAAGCGACATCGTCGATTACTTGACTGACCGGGGATATGAAATCAGCATCCGCGATCCGTTTTCCTTCTACCTCGGGTGCGTTCAACTCGTCGTCAACGAACGAAAGATGTTCACGGGAGTTGCCGACCCACGTCGCGACGGCGCAGCGAAAGGACCACGGCAATGACACTTCCGTGCCTCGTGTCACTTCCCCATGCTGGAACGGAGATTCCCAACGAAGTAGCAGACATAAACCTCCTGACGCCGGAACAGATTGTAAAAGACGGTGACGTTGGTGCAGCCCAGATCTACCAACTACGTGAACGCGTCGAACATTTCGTTACGACTGACATTGCGAGAGCCTACGTCGATATGAATCGAGCGATTGACGATTTTCGCGACGACGGTGTAGTAAAAACGGTGACGTGCTGGCAAGAACCGATCTACTCGAAACCGCTCGCGTCAGAGACTGTGCAGCAACTGTTGAGTCGGTACTACGCCGACTATCACGCGGCTCTGGAAAAAGCATATAGCGACGAAATAGTACTTGGAGTTGACTGTCACACGATGGCGGCATTTGGACCTCCCATCGGACCTGATCCAGGTCGCCCGCGCCCAATGATTTGCCTTGGCGATGCCAACGGACAAACATTACCAAGCGGATGGATGGATGCGCTCAGCGAATGTTTTTCGACCGCTTTTCAACTACCGGCCGCCCGAAACGTCCCATTCAGCGGCGGCTACACTACGCGGCACCACGGCAAGAGTCGCCCTTGGGTGCAGGTCGAAATTTCGCGTTGCCCATCCCTATCGTGGGAAGAAAAACGGCTCCGCGTTCGAGAGGCGTTAGACGCGTTCTTTCGACACCTCTCCTAACTTGGCAGCGAACGCCTATTTTCCGATCGCGTAGAGAAACTTCTTTCCCTTCAGAAAGATCTTCCCGCCGGAAACAGCGGCGGCGGCATTTGCCGCATCTCCTAGATCGGATTCGGCGAGGATCTTGAGTTCCGTTCCGGCTTGAAGCACCACTGTTTTTCCCGCAGATGCAAAGTAGATGTGGCCTTCGGGAGTAACGAACGGACTGACAGACGTGTTGGCGTTTTGTAAACGTTGTTTGTAGATTTCTTCGCCGTCTGCGATTCGTACACAGCGAACGACGCCCGGCGAGTTGAGGCGATAGACGTAGTCACCAAATGGGAGTGGCGACGAGAGTCCTTCCGACATGGGGCCGATCTTCTGCTTGAGATGGGTCGCTGTCACATCGCCCGTACCGCTAGGATCGACGATGGCTCCCGGTTGTCCCCCGCGTCCACCGACGGCATAGACCAACCCATGTGCTACGACCGGCGAGGAGACGGGCCAAATTGAGTTTCCCCATTTGCACGACCAAATGACTTCACCATTATTGGGATCGACCCCTTGCAGCTCATTGGTAGCGCAAACCAGCATCTGCGGCTTCCCGCTCACCTGGGTAAACACGGGTGTCATATGTCCGAACTGTGTATCCGGCCGCATCTTCTCCCATCTCACCTTACCTGTCGCGGCATCCAAGGCCAGAATTGCCGATGTGGGAGATCTTCGGTCGAGCACTAGGATGACCATATCTTTGTAGATCACTGGACTGACGGGGAGAGCGACGTCAAACTTATCGTGGTCGCGTATGGTGTGCGACCAGATCGGCTTGCCGTTAAGATCGAGCGCGTGGACGATCGACGAACCAAATACTGTAA
>JBLHLE010000862.1:0-4050 GCA_047620805.1 Pirellulaceae bacterium | reverse complement strand
AATGCACAAAGGCACAAAGGCACAAAGGCACAAAGACACAAAGGCACAAAGGCACAAAGGCACAAAGGCACAAAGGAAGAAGGAAGAAGGAAGAAGGAAGAAGGAAGAAGGAAGGGCTATTGGAGCAATGCGGCTAATTCTGCCAAGGCGGCAACGTCGTTTGCGCGCCCTTCTTCGGCGAAGATGGCCCGCAGATTGTTGAGCACTCGGAGAATCCAGCTTTGGTGCGTAGCGACGGGAAATAAATCGCTATCGCTGGGGAGTTCTCGGCGAAAGATCTTTTCCATTTTCTGCTGAGCTTCTGCCGCAGTGAGCATCATTCCGCCGTGAAATGGATCGACCAGAGCCCGTTCATCGCCAGCTTCCACTCGAGCCAGGAAATGTCCCGGTGCGCTAATCCCCTGCACGCGCAGACCGACTCGCTCGGCGACCACTTTGTAGACCAGAGTCAAAGTGATTGGAATGCCGGTTTTAGATTCAAGGACTGAGGGGATATAGCTATTCAGCGGGTGATAATAAGACGCAGTGTTGCCAGCAAACCCAAGTTCGTCGAATAGGAGGTGGTGCAAGTGTGCCAGTAGCGCTTGCGGTTGGGGTCCGCTAACTCGCTTGCGAACCGTCTGAGCCCATTGGGTCAGCTGGTTATCGACTTCGCTGGGAACGACATTGGGAAGAGCGTGCATCGAGATGGCGATGGCCGCATGCAGCAGTCCATCGGTCGAATCGAGGCGATCGATTTGCTGGCGAAAGTAATCGTAGGCGAGCGGAGCGCAATGTCGAATGGGGGCCATTTAGTGATTCCGGTTCAGTGCCGATTACGAGTCGATTACGGCATACGATACTTTGCCATCAAGAGGTGGTCTAGCCCGGATTATTCATGGGTAGAACTTAGCTCATTGCAAGTCGTTTGTGGACATGAGTTTGTCGCCAACTTTCCCAAAACACGGCGCAATAGTAACCCGACGCGTAAGCGAGGAAACTCGCCGGATTTCCTCGCTTACGCGTCGGGTTACGAATAATCCGGGCTAGTATGGCAAAGGTTTGTTTTAGGCTCGCTATCGTTTCGCAGCGTTGCGTGATCAACGCGTAGTGCCCCACTCTGCATTGCCCATCGTCCACTCTGCATTGAGAGAACGCATTGAGAGAACGCATTGAGAGAGCGCATTGACAGAACGCATTGAGAGAACGCATTGAGAGCGAGCATTGGGTTGGCTAGTTCGCTTGTTTGCAAACCAATAGATACGCTTGGATCGCCGCAGGCAGGCAAGTCTCGTGGTCCCCGGCGACCGCCTCGAGTGACAGCTGTGAGCCATTAGCTTGGGGGCGGATTTGATTCGCGACTTGTACGAAGTACTGCGCGTCGTTACCGATGTACGCGAAGTGTTTCGATTTCATCTGGTTGATCTTGCCGATCAGAACTCGCATGTCTTTTTCGTCACTGTTTGCGATATTGAACGGGACGATTCCTTGACTGTCCCACGCCTCGAAAACGCTGGCGGGGTAAAGGCCATCACAGCTTGCCGAGTGTTGCATGGAGACCCCTTCCATAAGGCTCAGCAATGATGCGATAGCACCACCTTCCTGGTAGCCGAAGACGAAGATTCGGTTGGCGTCGACGTAGGGCTGCTGAGACAACCACTGAATAGCGGCTTTGGCATCGTCGACTTCGCCAAGCATCAATTCATGATTTCCCGGATTGCCATTTTCCCCACGGAGCATCGGAGCCATGACAACGAAGTTTTCATTGATGAATGGGCGCGTTGTTTCAAAGTACTCGTTCGAGAAATAGAAGCCGCCGTGGAGGAAGACGAGGGCCGGTTTTTTCTCGGTATCGCTGGTGGTGTGAACCCAGGCTTTCAATGCGTTGCCAGCGGACTGATAGGTGACTTCGCGCACGTCTGCAGGCGGGGTGAGCGGATCGGGTTCGGCGGGGGCTGGCCCCTGAATCTTTAGCGATGTCTTGAACACCGCTCGACGCTCCAAATAGGTCCCGGCGGTCGCTGGCCCCGAATTGCCAGTATCGATTGCCGCGGGGACATTCTGCCCACCAATTTTCGCCGCCAATTGCGACTGCATTTGAGTTAATTTTCCCGGGGGAAGGAACTTCGTCATCAATGCGTTTGTCTCTTTGAACATCGAGACGATCTTGCCTTGAGTGGTGCGGTCGCCGACCAATGACGCGAGCCCTTCGCGCTCTCGCATGCGAGTCTGAATTTTCCTTAAGTCGTCTAACTGCCCGAAGCTCTTCAGGTTGTTTCCGGCGGCAGTGATGTCGTCTTTGCTTAAGTTCTGCTCAAAGCGTTTTTCGAGAATAGCCCGTTGTGCTACGAGGTCGGTCAGTCGGCTTTGCAGACTGTGAACAAATCCCTCCTCCCGCAATCGCGGTCGATCGTCACGCATTTCCGCCTCAACATTGCTCACAAAGCCAGGGACGATTGGAAGGCGAGCCAGCAAGTTGCCGCCACTGCGGACATAGACGATTCGCAGGGCATGTCCTCCTTTCGGGATCGAGATTTCTCCTCGCCAATCGGTTTTTCCGACCAATTCCGATTCACTCGAAATGGGGTCTTTAGCGTACACGTCGTACCCCACTAACTCGATTGAATCTTTGCCGCGGGTTCGAGCTGCGAGTGTCGTGGTGTCGGCAACCGGCTTGACACTGATTGCGTAGCGCTGCTTCCGTGAACTCGCTCGATTTCCTAACGGTGTGTTGAGTCCAGAGTGTATCTTGCATTCCAATAGAGTGGAATTCATTTCGCTGATCGTGAGGAAGGTCCAGGGTGGACTGGTAATCCCTGTTGCTTTTCCAAATCTATCTTGCTTGCGAATCACGGGCAGGAATACGTCATCTTGTCCAACGGTGACGGGGTCGAATTCGTCCACGATCAGTCCACCAGCGCGAACTCGGATGGTAGCATCAAGTTGCTTTGCGGACTCGATTTTGGCAATAGGCGCGAATAGCTTCACTACCGATTCAAAGACTCCCTTCGGCAGATAATCTCGTTGCATTATCAGCCGGTCAATTACAGGGCTGAAAAGGTGCGTGCGACAGTCGATTTCGCGAACTCGCATACGAAACGAAGTGATGTCTTCGGTAATGCTAACAAGGAATAGTTTGTCCTTTTTGAGCGACTCCAAGGCGTGTTCTTCCAGCCGCGGGATATCGATCAGTTCTGGGTATAATGTGGCGTCTGTCGCTAGTGCGGCAGGAGGCGGAATCACCTTGATGTCCCATGTCGCGAGAGCGATGACGCCCGCTTCGCGCGAAACGTGATCGACAATTCGTTGCCGCAGGCCCGGCGTCAATTCGACGCCCTGCCCCATCCCCAGCCAGACCTCGATGTGGTACGGAGAGTAGTCCCATAGCTCCTGGCCTTGACTCGCCTCGACGCAGACCAGGGACAGCAGGATTGCCAAACTCGCCAGTAAGCGTTGTATGGTTCGATGAATCATCATCTATTCCTCGACCTCATCTACAATTCGCCATTCCATTATGTCTTGATAAAGCAACGCCGGTGATTTACCTATTCCGCGAACTCGCTTGTGGGCAATGAAGCTGTTTAGCGTTTGGTACAGCGGAATCACAATCATCTCGTTGTTAGAGATTCGGTGTAAATCCCGCAAACGCGAACTGGCAGAACTCCAAGTGTTGGCGACATCTAGCTCCTGGAGAGCCAAGTTGATGTAATCGTTGTTTGCTGGAACCAGACCGTTGTCACCCATCAAACGCCGGGCATCGACCATCGGTTCCCACATCGAAAGTTCGGTGAGCACCAAATCGCATTCACCTTTGATATCGGTTGCTTGGCCGATGGGAAACTCGATTAACTTGACCGTGAGTCTCAGTAATTCGAGTTGCTTTTTGATCACCTTGGACGCGTTGCGAGCATGTTCTTCAGCAATATGTCCAATGGCGATTTCAGGCAACTTGTCTGGCGGTGGTTCGCGACGTCTCTCGGCCATTACGGAGAGTTGCTGCTTTGAAAGTTCCATCAATATTTTGCCGAGGATCGGATCGTACGGGATGGGTGGAATGTTGTGGTCGTATGC
>JBLHLE010000861.1:0-4056 GCA_047620805.1 Pirellulaceae bacterium | reverse complement strand
TTTACACTTGGCACGCGTGCATCCCACATAAAGTAGTCGCAGATTCTCGGCCGTCTCGCGGTCCGCGCGTGCTTGCCCCTCAGCCGAAGCGACCGCGTCTGTCTCTAGTCCGCTTCCGGTGCGCAGCCCGCCGAATGGGCCATCCGTTTGACCAAAGGGCCATATCCATGCTCGCAAGATTCGCCCTTCCAACGGGTCGGCGTCGCTTTGTCCACCGCCGGTAACGACCGGTGACCACATGCCTGGCGAACGATCAGAGTTTAGTCCGCTAAGCACGACGACCGGCCATTCCAACCCTTTGGCCGAATGGTATGTCATCAACGTGACGGCATCGTGCCCTTGCGGCGGGTAGCGAACATCGAGCCCATCGCCGGCAAGCTGTTCGAGGTAGAGAATCAGTCCGCTCAGCGTCGCTGCCTGATCGCTGTCCAATGCGCCCTCCTCATATTCGCGCGTGTGCCGCAGCAGCGAATCGAGATTCGAACAGCGTCTAGCCGGATCGCCCCAGCGGTGAACGAGCATCGGCAAATCCAAAGCCTCGATGACTTGCTGCACAACAAGTGTCGGTGCCAGGAGTGAGCGGTCAATGGTTTCCAGGTGCGAAAAGCGCGCGTCTCCTTCCCAGGGTAGGCGAAACGTGGATGGCGATTCCTTGCCGTCGCCGACTTTTGCGTCACGCAGCGATTGCAGACGTTCCGTGATCCAAGCGGGGGTGTCTTGCTCGGGATCGTTCAACAGATGAAGTAGCGTCGCCGCCGCCAGTGAGTCGCGTCGGTTTGCCACCAGACGCAGACCGGCCATCACGATTGCTCCTTCGCGCGTCGAAAGCAGACCAGGACTTTCTAGCAAATAAGGGATGCCCAGAGCGTCAAACGCCGTGGCAATCGGTCGTAATAATCGGTTTGCCCGCTCTAGAATGACAATGTCGCCAAATCGTGTTCCTTCCGCATGCAGTTTCGCAATGCCGCAAGCGAGCGCTTTCGCGTCGTCGTCTTGGTTCCGTGAATCAAATAGCCATCGTTCGACTCCGCGCGGAATGCCCGGTCTTTTCGGTTCCTGCCTCGCATCTTTACCGAAAATCGGTTCAAAAATGGTGCCGACCAGCTGTACCAAACCGCGTTGGCTACGATAGTTGCTGGGCAACTCGGTGCGATCGGCGTTGGCAGCGTTATTCCAGATATGGTCCACAAGCTCTGGGTCCGTATCGCGGAATCCGTAAATGGCTTGCTTCGGATCGCCAACCCAACGACTCCGACGCGAAAACTTCCGGAGTTGCTGGAAGATTGCCATCTGCAGCGGGTTGGTGTCTTGGAATTCGTCAACCAAAACAAGATTGAAATCCTCAGCCAAGCGGGCGGCGAGATTTTCGTCCTCAAGAAGTTCCAGCAGGTGGATTTCCAGGTCGGTGAAATCGACCAATCCGCGTTCCGCCTTGTAGTCTTTGTACTGCGAATTGAGACGGATAGTTTCGGCGGCCAGACGGGATGAAAACTCGCGCACGTCGACGTGGAGCCCCGGATTCTGGCGGACTTGAGAAGCATGGTTTCGCAAGGCGTCCAGCATTCCGTCGGCCCCCGATTTCTTGCCTGCCGTGATCCGGCTCGCCTGTAAGTAGCTGCCCCACAGCGGAATCTGTTTCGACTTGAGTTGTCGAAGTTTTTGGCGGGCGACGTTCGTGTTCTTCTGCGTGTCGCCGGTCAAGGCGTCGATGTTCGCCAACGCCTGCTCGGCGAGTTCATCTAACTGGTCGATCGATGTTTCGACCGCGGCGACACCGGATGGTGCCAATAACTCTGACACTCGATCCGCACTTGCCGCCATTTGGGCCGTGAACTCGGCGTCGCTGATGCGGTTCCCTCGCTTGGCGGTGAGCAAGCTGAGTATGCGACGATGCAAATCGCTGCTCCCCAGCCGCTCGGCACAATCGGCCAGCGGCTGCCAGGCGGCGAGCGGAATGGCACCGAGCAGGTCGCTCAGCGCTCGCTCGCTGGCCGGTTCCGTGACGATTTCGAGCCGCGGCGACAATCCCATTTCGATCGCATAGCGGGACAAGAGCTGGTGTGCCACGCTATGTACTGTACCAATCGCGGCCAATTCGAGCCGATCGGCATGCCGTTGTGCCGCCTCGGTTCCATCGCTTCCTGCGAGCAATTGCGATTGGATGCGTCCTTTCAGCTCAGCGGCGGCCTTTTTCGTAAACGTCGTAGCCAAAATGCGCGCCGGATCCAGTCCGTCCGCAACGGCCTCGGCGACCGTTCGGCAAAGGTCGGTTGTCTTGCCGGATCCTGCACCGGCGCGAACAAGTTCAAGGGTCTGTTTCATGAGAATTCCTCAATTCCGCAGAGGCTCTTGTAGTCACAGTACCGGCAGACTTCTTGCAGCGCGTCATCCTTGAGCTTCGCATCCAGCACGAGTTGGTCTACGCCGTCAGGCCAATCCGCGGGATCTTGCAGCGGACGTGCCGGAACGGGCGTGCTGGTCGTCAACCAGTTGTCGGCCTTGTCGATGGCGGCGGAAAATTGCTGCCATACTGTTTCAATCGCCGGGGCGTTGATGACCGAGCGATTACCGTCACCGTGAACCTGGCTGGACGACGGAGTGTAGAGCAGTCCGTCGGAGAGTACGAGATAGGCAACTGCCGGGAACGTGCCGTGGGCCGTCGAACGCCCATACGCATACGTCGCCAGCTGCACCGCCTTCCCGTCTTCGATCAGCGAATAATACTTCGAGCGGCCGCCATACTTGAAATCGATGACCGCCTCATCGCCGTTGTCACGCTCGGCGACACAATCAATCCATCCCTTCAACGGCTTTCCAAACGCCTCCCCGGAAAGCTCGACTTCAATCCCCTTAATGTGATATCCGCCGCTGGCCAACGTGCCGACCAGTACTCGCGTTGCGTTCCCCAGTTCACTGCGAAGCCGCTCGCGTTCAAAATACTTGTCGGGTTGAGCCAACGGGGCGGCATCGCGAGGAAGCCGCTCGTCAAACGTCGCCGTGACGCGGGCCACCGCGTCAGCAACGCTCGGCAAGTCGCCTCCCTCACCGAACACGCGTTCGAGAATGCTGTGACAGAACGTCCCTTTCAGCCGAAAATCGCCGGGCAACTCGGCGATCGTGCTCGCGTGAAGTTTCGCCTGGTAATTGAGTGTCCATTTCAGAGGACAGGCGAGCCGATCCTGCAACTCGCTCGCTGAGACCGTTTCACGATCGCAAATGAGGTCGGCCGGAATGTCCCAGAGCGGGCGTGGTTTCTGTGGCGGTTCAATGTCAGCGTCGTGACATTCAAATGTGAATGGGGCGAGTGAGCCCACATCGCCGGCCGCGACCAGATCTTCGAATACGGTCGGCTTCTCAATGTCCTTCTCCGACAGCAATCCACGAATCGCGAGCCAGAGCGGGTGCCAGCGCCGGTCGAGATCCTGCGGCAAGAGCACGGCGAGGAAGGCTTCATTGACGTAGCCATAACCACGCGCTTCCGCGGCCCGTAGCGAGGAAAGCACCTTGCTCCCGTCGTCGACATGAATCCCGGCCTCGCGCAGTTCCCGCAGCTGATCCGTCGACCATCGGCACTCAGCGGTGTCTCCAGTCCCCAAGCCCAGCCAAATCAGTCGATCGCATGGCCCGTCAATTTCGGCGAGCGATCGCACTCGGATCGGGCCGCCCTCGGCTTCGATGCACGACTGCGTTTCTACACCGCGGGCCAACGCTTCTTCCAGCAGTCGAGCCAATTGGGGTTCCGACAACGCCGTCCCTTGCGTTTCGGCTAACTCACCCACCAGGGCCGCCTGCCTGGCGGCAGCCTGTAAGGCCTCGATCAACTCGGGACGCACATCGTCGTCCTTCGCGAGCGACGCCGCTTGCCCGGCAGCCCACTGGGCGACCATACCGCAGCGAGAACGAATGAGGCGGGAGGGAAGTTCGTCGCCTCTCGAAATTCGGTCACCGAGAAGCCACCCATCGAGCCGTTCGCGAAGTCTACCATCGGGATCATTCGCTTCGTCGCAAAGTTCGTTGATGGCCACATCCCACTTACTGCTTCCCAAACCGGGTTCC
>JBLHLE010000860.1:0-4058 GCA_047620805.1 Pirellulaceae bacterium | reverse complement strand
CCAAACAGGGTGTAGTCCAAGCTTTTGCAACGGGGGAAATTTTCCAAACTTGCTGTCCCGACTTCTTGTCGAATGCGTATGCTGCTCGGCTCTCGATGCTGGCGTTTACGATGACGAGGTTTTCGTGCACGACCGGCGAAGATGCGGAGCCGAATCCAGCGGTTTTTTCGCCGACATCAGCGTGCCACAATAACTCACCCTTCATGTCGTAAGCGACCACACCGGATACTCCGAAGAATGCATAGACTGCCTCACCGTCGGTCGTGGGAGTGCTAGTCGCGTAACCGTGGTCCTGAATTCGGGTGGAGAATTCTTGCGTGTTCTCGCTGGCGACAATCGACTTGTCCCAAATTACCGCGCCCGAATTGCGGTCAAAGCAAAGCACGTGCAGCCGCAATTGCGATTTATCCGTTTCGCTTTTTGTCGCTCCGAAGCCAGTGAACGCGGTCAAGAAAACCTTGTCTCCCGACACGATCGGACTGGACGCTCCGCGGCCTGGAAGGGTTGCCTTCCAAATGATATTCTCGCTAGAACTCCACGTGAGTGGCAAATTCGATACCGCCGCCGTGCCGTTTCCCGCTGGGCCGCGAAACTGCGGCCAGTCATCGGCGTTTGCGATTCCTGCCGCGACGCAGAATAGAAGCGTCAATCCGAGATAGGTCGTCAGGTACGCGGTTAGGTAACCACTAATGTATTTGGACATGTCGGTTAGTCGCCTCATCGCTCGGCTAAGTGGTAACTAAGTGGTAACTATGTGGTAACTAAGTGGTAACTAAGTGG
Organism: Pirellulaceae bacterium; assembly: GCA_047620805.1. Classification (GTDB taxonomy): domain Bacteria; phylum Planctomycetota; class Planctomycetia; order Pirellulales; family Pirellulaceae; genus JBLHLE01. The sequence goes on along the minus strand of JBLHLE010000860.1, from coordinate 3,278 downwards.
TAACTAAGTGGTAACTAACGTGGTAACTAACGTGGTAGGTTTCGACTCGCAATACAACCAGTTATCATCAACGGCTGGTCGCACCTGTCAAATTAAGATGCGCTTCTTATCAAGTTTATTGTATTCGAAATCGTGGACATGGATCAGTCGTTCCTGCGAGAGATTATCAAAGACCCGGATAACGATGATCCACGGTTGATCTACGCGGATTACCTCGAGGAAACTGGAGATCCACTCGGTGAGTTGATCCGCATTCAGTGCGATCTGGCCAAAATGACTGGGGACGATCGCAATTACGCCGTTTTGGAGAAGCGGCAATTCGCGCTGCTGAAGAAGCACAAATCCCGTTGGCTCGGGGCGATCGCGGAGATGACTCGAATCGCAAAAATCTATCGAGGCTTCGTACGCGACATCGTGCTCGGCGCGCGACAGTTTATCGCGCACCACAGAACATTATTCCAGCTTGCCCCAATCCGAAACGCGACAGTCGTAAAGGTCAGTTCCAAGTCGTTCAAGGAATTCGCCGAATGCGAAAGCTTGGCACGATTGGATTCACTGAAACTGTCGGATGTACCGCTCGAAACCGCTGAGTTCCGTAAGCTATTCGAATCTCCGTATCTAACTCGATTGAAGCGATTCTCCGTTGGCGTGTACGGCACAAATGTCGGTATCTATCACGTCATTGGTAAATCGAGGTTAGCGGAAGAAGTGTGCGAGCTAGAACTTTCAGGCAACGCAATGCAAAGCGAAGGAATGGTTGCATTGTTGCAGGAAAGCAGATTTCGACAACTCGAAACGCTGTCCTGCGATAGGAACGGAATCGATAATGTCGGCATGGTCGCGATCGCTAACACTCGGTGCCTAACGACCCTGCGAACGCTGCATATCGGGCGCAGCTTGATTGGCCCGGATGGTATGGCCGCACTTGCCAACAGTGCAAACGTAACAGGGCTACGCACGCTCACCTTGAATGAGAATTACATTCAGGACAGCGGACTTGTCGACCTGTTTAGCAGCCGAAACTTCGGCCACCTTTCGTCGCTCGGCGTCGCGCGAAACCATCTAACCGATGATGGATTTACGAAAGTCGCAACGTCGAATTTCGGTGGTCGCCTTCGCAGTCTCGACGCCGGTCACAATCAACTTGGTAGCGATTCTTTGGCAGCCATTGTTGGCAGCTCATTGCGAGGACTGGAACGACTAGTGTGGGATGGCAATCGCGTAACGGATGTCGGCACTCTCGCCGATCTGGCAACCGATCGGCCCTTGAAACATCTGTCGTTGGCGGAGTGCCAGTTGCGGAACAACGCCGTCGCAGTGTTGGCAGACGCAGCTGGGTCGCGCAACTTGCGGACTCTGATTCTGACCGACAACAGGTGCAATGACGCTGCGGGGCAAGCGATTCTTGAATCGGAGAATCTTCACGGCTTAATGTGTCTGATGCTGGACAAAAACAACATTAGTCGAGATATGCAATCGAAGTTGCGGAAAAAATATGGCGCGGGCGTATGCGTCTTCAGCCGAGCGACGCATTGATCGCCATTAATCTAACTATTAATTAAATGCTATGTGGTGAGTGTCAATTGCTTTGAGGTTAAGGAATTGTTAAAATCGACTTCGGGCTGGCCCTCTGCTAAGTGGCTAACTCTGCTGAGTGGCTAACTCTGCTGAGTTTGCCGGAACGAACTTGGCGGCCAAAGCAATTTTGATTTGCTGGAATATGAAACATGGCTCGAAAGCACCGTCGGTTGGCGCGCATGCGTCCACCCATTCTAGAATCTTTGGAGCCGCGACTGCTGTTGGCTGCGGATGTGCGCATCAGCGAATTCTTGGCAGCGAACCAAGCTGGACTCGTCGATTTTGCAGGAGACGACTCCGATTGGATTGAACTCTACAACGCAGGTGATACATCAAAGAACCTCGACGGCTGGTACCTGACCGACAATCAAGCCGATATGACAAAATGGCAACTCCCTGCGATCGACATCGACGCGGGTGAGTACGTCATTGTTTTTGCTTCGGGCAAAGATCGCAGCGATCTCACAGAGCCCCACACCAATTTTAAACTCGCCGCTACTGGCGAGTATCTCGCCTTGGCAAATGATAGTGGCGCGGTCGTTTCGGAGTTTGCTCCGCAGTATCCAACCCAGTTGACGAACATTTCCTATGGGCTATCAAACGACTTGCTTAGTACTGGCTTTTTCCTGCAGCCGACTCCTGAGCAACCGAACGACATCGCGCCCATTCAGAAGCCAGCTGAGCGAGTCGTGATCAGCGAGATCATGTACCACACGAGCGACGGACTGTCATTCGCGGAATACATCGAGATATATAATTCGGGCGACGAGCCAGTTGACATTAACAACTGGCGGGTCGATGGAGCAACGAACTATACGTTCGAGACGCCCGCCGTATTGGGAGTTGGCGAGTTCTTGGTGATCGCTGCGGATCTCGACGCCTTCGGTATCAAGTACCCCGCAGTTCAAAATGTGGTCGGTGGCGTGACGGGGCGACTCAGTAACTCCGGCGAAACGATTTATTTGTTCGATGCGGCAGGAAATGCGATTCAACAAGTGAACTACGCCGACGATGGCGACTGGGCGATCCGAGAGCGGGGTCCGGTGGACAAAGGTCACAACGGTTGGGTGTGGCGAGCCGACCACGACGGAGGAGGGAAATCGCTTGAATTGTTGACGCCCGATCTGCCCACCAATTCCGGCCAAAACTGGGTCTCAAGTTCTGCCGTCGACGGAACGCCCGGTGTTGGCCACGCACTTTTTGAAAGCGATTTGGCACCGTTGATCGCCGACGTTGCTCACAGTCCAGCCGTTCCCATGTCGAGTGAAGTCGTTACCATAACCGCGCGACTCACCGATGAGTTGAAGGTGGGCGTGGTCGGGCTGCTTCATTGGCGACTGGATGGCCAGCAGACTTTTGCGACAATCGCTCTGAATGACGCAGGAGTCAGCGGCGATTGGCGCGGCGGAGACGGTGTCTTCTCGGCGACCATACCTACTCAAGCCGACGGCTCGATTGTGGAATTCTATGTGTCGTCCAGCGACCAAGGAGCCAATGCTCGAACTTGGCCCGCAGCGGCCGGAGGTACCAATACACAAGAGGCGAACTTACTTTACCAGGTCGACGATTCGTTCGATCCGATGCCGTTCATGGCCGCCAATGTCGTGCCTGAATATCGTGTGATCATGACGGAATCCGAGCGACAAGAACTTGCTGATATCGGCGGAGATGCAAATGGTGCGGGTGACAGCAACGCGGAG
>JBLHLE010000859.1:0-4058 GCA_047620805.1 Pirellulaceae bacterium | reverse complement strand
CGTGCAAAAAGTCACGGCGCGCGGATTCTCACGCTATTCCTTTCGGTCCGCGGATCGTGCAGGTAGGGTCAGTCGCATTGTGTGGGAAGTAAAAGCAGGGTGACTCAGGCCAATCAGACCAACTAGCCCAATCAGACCGATTGCGACGCTATGACCATGGCTGCTATGAACGATGCATAAGTCGCTGCGATCGCGAGCCACGTTGTGATGCTCACTCCGTCGTATGAGGCAACGGCTTCCAAACTTTCGTCCGGCACGTCAGGTTCGTCGATTCCGCTCTCCCAACGTTTTCCATCGGGTAAGACCCAATACGTCCTGCATTGCCAGATAGCAAGGCCTAATGGGATGCCGGCGGCGACCGCGGCTGATAGTAGTAGAAGGGGCGTGTGCGTAGTCCTGCCAACTTCAGTGTAGGTGACTCCCGGAATGGGGAAGAAGTCTGCGAATTTCATCGACACAAACGCCAGCGTGTTATTTAGGACGTGCAGAATGATCGGGGCTGCCAGCGATTTCGTGTGCCACACCAAATAGTGCAACCACATTCCTAAAAATGCGGCGCCGCAACTCTGAACTGGATCGACATGCATGAATCCAAACAGCAACGACGTAACCAGAATTGTCGGTATCATGCCGTAGCGCTTCGAAAGGCCATGATGCACGAATCCACGAAAGAAAATCTCTTCGCCAAGACCGGGCAATACGCAGGCGGCAATGAACACAAGTAAGAATGGTTGCTGGGAGAAACTGGCAAATACTGCACCATTTAAGTTCGGCAAATATTCGCCTGCCCAATTCACGACCTCGCTGGCTACTGTTGCTAATGGAACGACACTGAGCGCAACCAAGAATAGCTGTGTCATCGAACAGAACCGCCACGCGATTCGACGTTTTGTTTGTCCTCGATAATAGAGAGCACAGACCGCCACGGCGGCAGCCAATGTCGTCAACGTGCCGACCGGGATGAGAATGTTGGTTATCCAGGGTGGTAGTCCGCCGGGCGAAATACTCTCTCTGAAGGCAAATGCGCTAATTAAAAGTAGCCCGATTCCGAAAACTCCGCCAACTACAACTTGGAAAAACATTAGACCCAATGTCCAAATGAATGCCATCAACATGTTTGGTTGAGGCGACGAGAAGAATGTGATTCGCACCGGTTCGGCGGGCTTCTCGGTCGACGAATCTTCTCGCGGAGGATCGTAAGGATTCAGGGGAAATGGGTTTTCGTTGTCCTGTGGTTTTTCGTTAAAGGGCGACATTCGCTAGTTCTCGAAAATACTGGGTAAAAATTTCTAGTTGCTAAGATACCATCACAAACAGCGACCCCAATAAAAAACCCCTGTTGGGGATTCGAATTCATCGAGTCGATCTCTGGACTCGGCAAACTCAAATCCCCATACAGGGGAAGTTTGTAGCAAATTGTTGCGAACGCTATTTAGCGTCGACCAATGCCGCCTTTTTCTTTTCGGCAACGATATCTTCTTGGATATTGGCTGGTACCTTACGGTAACAGAGCAATTCCATTGTAAAGTCGCCTTGTCCTTGCGTCATACTACGCAAGTCCGTGGTGTAACCGAAGGTCTCACCCAAAGGAACTTCAGCTGTAATCTTGGAAGATTTATCGCGAATATCGGTTGAAGTGATTATGCCGCGTCGCGAAGTAATGTCGCCGACGATCGAACCCTGGAAAGCTTCCGGACTTTCAATTTCGAACTTCATGATCGGTTCGAGCAGAACAGGTTTCGTTGCAGGGAAAGTCTTACGGAAACAATCGCGGGCGGCAGTTTGGAATGCCTTGTCCGAACTATCGACATCGTGGTAGCCACCATCTTCCAAGAGGACTTTGGTGTTTACGACGGGAAATTCAGCCACGGGGCCCTTCAACAATGAGCTGCGGATGCCTTTTTCAATCGAAGGAATAAACTGCTTCGGAATTCGTCCACCGACGACCTTCTCTTCAAATACGAAATCTTCTTCGGCATCTTCCGGCAACACTTCGATCCTACCGACAATTTTAGCGTATTGGCCCGAACCACCGGTTTGCTTTTTGTGCGTGTAGTTGAACGCGGCGGCGACTGTCGGAGCTTCGCGATAGCTGACCTTCGGAGGACCAACTTCACATTCGACACCGTACTCGCGTTTGATGCGTGTCACGTAAACGTCGAGGTGTAATTCACCCATACCTGCGATCAGGATCTCGCCCGTTTCTTCGTCGTTTTGGACTCGGAAAGTTGGATCTTCCTTGCGGAAGCGAGCCAAAGCTTTGCCCATCTTGTCCGCTTCGATACGATTGAGCGGTTGGATCGAAACTTTAATTACCGGCTCTGGAACAAACATACTCTCCAGCGAACAGTATTTCGGCTTCGACGCGAATGTGTCACCACTGGCACAGTCGATACCCATAACGGCCACGATGTCACCAGCCGAAGCAGAGTCGACTTCTTCGCGCTTGTTGGAGTGCATTCGCACGATGCGGCTGAAGCGGTCCTTCTTCTGTGTACGCTGGTTGAAGTACATCTGACCTTTTTCAATTGTACCCTGGTAGATACGCATGAACGTCAACTGACCAAACGGGTCCTCGGCAATTTTGAAAGCCATTCCAACAAAATCTTTGCTGGCGTCTGGCTCCAACGTCATTGGTTCCTCTTCGTCGCCATATTTTTTGGCCGCGATTTCTCGGGCGAGCGGAGAAGGCAAATAACGAACAACCGCATCCAAAAGTGGTTGAACGCCCTTGTTCTTGAACGCGGTTCCGATGAATACCGGCGTAGCGCCCTGTTGCTGGACCGCCTGCTGCGTGACTTGATAAATCAAGTCCATTGGAATCTCTTCTTCCGACAGCAGCAATTCCATCATTACGTCGCTGTACATTGCCAGCTGTTCGAGCATCGCGGCGCGATAGGTCGCTACTTCACTAACATACTCAGCGGGAACTTCTCCTTCGCGAGTGGTCTCGCCATCCTTGCCATCGAAGTACAACGCTTTCCGCGTGACTAAATCGATCACGCCCTCAAAGGTTTCACCTGCACCCATTGGGTATTGCATCAAGATTGCGTCGGCGCCCAGCTTTTCGCGAAGTTCTTCGCAGACGCGAAGCGGTTCGGCACCGGTACGGTCCATCTTATTGATGAATGCCAAGCGAGGAACGTGATAACGTTTCATCTGGCGATCGACGGTCATCGATTGCGACTGAACGCCACCCACCGCACAAAGTACGAGCACAGCGCCGTCCAGCACTCGAAGACTACGCTCAACTTCGACTGTAAAGTCGATGTGACCAGGCGTGTCGATGAGGTTGATTTGATGGTCATCCCATTCCACGGTCGTCGCGGCGCTGGTGATCGTAATCCCCCGCTCCTTTTCCAGCTCCATGTGGTCCATGGTCGCGCCGGAACCGTCCCCGTGGACTTCCTCCATTTTGTGGATGCGGCCAGTATAAAACAGTATCCGCTCACTCAAGGTCGTTTTACCCGAGTCGATATGTGCTGAAATACCGATGTTACGTAGTTTGGCGACGTTCATTGCTCCACCTGGAAAACAAATCTGTAAAGGAAAAAAGCTACCAGTACCCTGTCTACTACGTATTGTCATCCGATCCATTGATCGGGACTGTAGAGCAAGTGCTTGACAAATAAGCACTTGTGCCTGGAAGCAGAGGAAATTTTGGCGGGAGGATCCGTAATCCCTAGTCGGCATTGGCACGGATGTGGTTCAGGTACACCGTGCCAAATTCCCATCATACATGAAATTATGACGGCGAAAAGGGCAAATCAGAAAGCAGTAACTGCTCTTATCATTCTCATGGTTCTAAACCTTGTTTTGAGCTGGACCGAGTTAAAGACGTCCGCTCCTGGGTTAATGGACAGTTCGCTTTCCAAAAGGTTCGATGAGAATCGCCTATTTATGCGAATTCTCTCGACAACTATTAGACCACACCGCTTGCGCCGTCACCTCAATAGCCGTCACGTGAAATCGGATCGGTGAGGATTTGCTCGTTAGTCGAAGTTTGATAATTAGGGGATATTCACCAAGCTTGTCGTATTTGAGCCAACAGTAGCGAA
>JBLHLE010000858.1:0-4061 GCA_047620805.1 Pirellulaceae bacterium | reverse complement strand
CCGACAACGCACACGCGTTCTACAACCTAGCCTGTGCCCTGGCGCGTCAAGGTAAGTCGAAGGAGGCGCTCGACAATCTAGCCCAGGCCGTCAAGCTTGGATTCCGGAACCGCAGTCACATCGTCAAAGACGAAGATCTAAAAAGCCTCCGCGACGAAGAAGGCTTCGACGCAATCCTCAAAGCCTCCACGGTACCACTCGTTCCCGTTAAACTCGATTTAACTCCAGCTATGATGGCCGCTGGGCAGGTCGTCATCGGCGAGGAGAACGTCGTCTGGGACGCTGACCGTGGCATCTTTCTTACCCAAGTGGAATTTGGAAAAACGACGGACAGCAAAATTGCTAACGGTAAAGGAGAAGTCGCCGACCTTTTACGTAAATGGCACGAGGAAGGTACTGCCGCCGGAAACCACGGCGACCTATACGACAATCACGATCGCGACCACTCCAACATGAACTACGGTGCGCTGCCCCAACTAACTCGCGTCGAGTATTCTGAGGCGGCGCAAAAACGTCAACTGAACAACGGCCTGCAAAGGTCGTTCTTGTTCAACCAAGTCACGATCGGCAACTCGTCCACGGCGCTCACCTCCGGGCCATACTGGCGATGCCAGGGTCGCAACGCGATCACGCAACCAGTCGTGGCCAACTTCCTCTATCTTCAATACCGCGCGAATCATCTCTACTTCTATCCAGAACACCGCGACTACGACCCCGGACACAATGGCAAAGACGAAGAAGGTAATGGCGGACACGGTTACGGCGACGTCTTCCCAGCAAACACTCCGTACATCATCATTTCGCAGGGATCATCGGGGTCCGATCGCGCGTTTATGAATGCTGTGGCGATGACCCTCGCCGCATTTCACCCCGACGTTAAAGAGCAACTTGTCAAGCATGGCATGCTCATGCCCGCGCTCCAAATGATCTTTCGGATGAGCAATAAAACCGTCGCAGAGCAGTCCGACTATCTAAAGGGCAGGGCACATCCCACCGTTTTCGACGGCGATCAAATTGATGTTTTGAAAATGGTAACGATGGCTCACGATCTGAAACCGGGATCGCTGCCACCGCTGGCCCGAATCAAAGTCGTGGAAGAAGACGAATTCGTCGTCGGTCGAGATTACTTTGACGTCGCGGCCCGCGAACAACTATTCGACACTCCTTGTGCGATCGCTCGAGTCGTTAAATCGACCAAGTACCAACGGCGAATGGTTGTCAACGCAGACACCAGCGCCGACATTCACAATAAGTCACTCAAATTTCACTGGGTCGTGCTGCGCGGAGATGCCGACAAAGTCCAGATCGTCAAACGCAACGACGCCGGCTCTGAAATCGAATTGCAACTCTCTCATCACGAACGACGACCGATCGCACCACAAGCCAAAATGCAATCCAATCGAGTCGACATCGGTCTGTTCGTCCACAACGGCGACTACTATTCCGCGCCTGCCATAATCAGTTTTTACTACCTCGACAATCAGAAACGGGAATACGACGACAAAAATCGGATTCGATCCGTCGACTACACCATTGATAACTATGTCGACCCACTTTTGGACTTCCGAAAAAACTGGCGCGACGAATATCAATATGGCGATGACGGAATGGCAAAGGGTTGGACTCGAATTCGAGGTGCTGATCGGCAAGAATTCAACGCTGCCGGACAAATTATCGAACGCGACGATTCCGGCTCGGTCACAAAAACGACGGAGGTCACTTACCGGGCGAAAGCCGAACCGCAAAAGGCACCCACCTTGGAGCAGATCGAAGTCGACATCGACGCTGTGATCAACGAATCCAAATAGGCGCGAACAAGCGCATCGCAGTTCCGGCAGAACTCGTGATCACTCGCCATTTAAGTCGCATTACGCCATAAACTGCGGAATGATTCCCAGCTTCCTCGCTGCCCTTTCGCCACTCCCTAAACGCTACTCCCTAAACGCTACTCGGCGACGACGAAGCGTGACGCGACATAAAACGACCATAATCAGCCGACCGCAAAATTTGAGGTAGGAATTCTCTAACTGCGGCATATTTAGAGAAAGAATTCACTAAACATAAATATTGTAGGAAATAGTATTCCGATCGCCCCGATTTGAATGCGCTACAGCGGGACTATAGAATCGATGCACATTGAACTCTCCACTCGACGAATTAGCTACGCAGTGGAGCCCGACCAAACCTCGAAAGGAATTTGCGTGAAAAACTTTACTACAGCTGTTTTTTCCATTGTCGCTTTGTCGCTCCTTAGTCACTCGGCTCGTGCCGACGATAGCGACGTCGTGCGAGTCTTTATCTTTGCCGGGCAATCGAACATGGTCGGTTCCGACTCAAAGGTCGGCGACATTCAGCGATTTCCACCGTTCGTGGGCCTTGAAAATCCGCAAGCCAAAGTAAAGTTTTCCTACTGTATCGGTCGCGATAATAAGCTGAAGTCGGACGGCTGGGTCGCGCTTCAGCCGGTGAATAATGTCGTCGGTCCGGAGCTGAGTTTCGCTCGAAAAGTAATGAAACACAGCGACGCTCCGATCGCCATCATCAAGGTCGCAGCAGGTGGAACTCACCTCGGGGGCGACTGGAATCCCGATGAACCGCAAGGTTTCAAAATGTACCCACTGACACTGGACTGGATTCGCGCGGCATTGGCCGATTTGGACAAGCAGAAAATACGATACCGCATCGAAGGCTTCATGTGGCACCAAGGTGAGAACGACATGTTCAATGCCGACTACATGGCCAGCTACGGAAATAACCTCACCAACTTTTTGGCAAAATGGCGCCGCGACCTGGAGACTCCAAAATTGAAATTCTATGTTGGCGAACTGTGCACGAAAACGATCTGGGGCATGGACCTGCGGCCCCGAATGTATGCGATCAGTCAGGGGCAAAAGACCGTCACTAGTGCAGATGAATTGGCCGAGTACATCCCGACGAGCCATGTCGGCGTCGAAATCGGCGGCGGCGTCGGTCTGCACTATCATTACGGGACGCTGGGGCAGCTCGAGCACGGAGAGAACTACGCCGACGCATACTTGCGAACGGTTGGTAAGAACATTACGACGCCGCGTGTTCTCAAGGACTGGCCATATGCCAGCGACGCACCAGTAAAGCTATTCGTGCTCGCGGGCCACCGCAACATGGAGGGCGAACGCGCCTTCGTTCAAGAACTGAAAACAATCGATTCGAAACTGTTGAGTGACAACAACGACATCGCTTTTAAGTATAGCCTTGGGGGCGGCTACAAAACCTCCAACGGCTGGGAACCGTTGGGGCTGACGGGGTACTACGACACCTTTGGCCCTGAACTAAGCTTCGCCCAAACCTTGCAAGGTAAAGTGAAAGGTAACATCGCGATCGCCAAGTTCACCCATAGCGGGACGCAGATAGTCGACTGGACACCGGCAGGAAGCGTTGCCAAGTCGCGGAACATTTACCCGGCGTTTATACAATTCATTAAGCAGTCGGTCAAAGAACTACAGGACAAAGGCCAGCGGGTGCAGCTCGCGGGAATCTTTTATCATGTCGGTGAAAACGACATGTCTTTCGGCCCACACCGTCGAGATGCTCCAAAGTGGCTGCAATCCACAATCGCCGAAAGCCGCAAGGACTTAGCTCTCCCCAATCTAAAGTGGTATGTAAGCCAACAACCGCCCACCGATGACAAGCGAGTGAACGGAATAGATGTCATCGCTGAATTTGAAAAGGTTGCGGGGCAAGACGAGCACTTCATCCACATCAAAGGATTTGACCTTCCTCCGCAGGAAAAAAAGTTGGTGATTGATACTGCCGGCATCGTTCAGCTTGGAAGAGCAATCGCGGAGGGTTATCTTAAGAACCAGTAAGAATAAACGGTATTGTACATCTCAAGGACTTTCTTGGCAGAGTATTTTCCGGCGTCCAGATTAGTTGCGCATTTTGGTTGCGCATTTTCATAGTCGCGAAGCGACGACAGCATGTAGCCTTGGGCGTAAGCCCAAGGGATTTGAGTCCCGATCTCCAAATAGCCGCGAAGCGGCGACAGCAGTCGACAACTCATCAAATCGCTGCCGCCGCTTCGC
>JBLHLE010000857.1:0-4067 GCA_047620805.1 Pirellulaceae bacterium | reverse complement strand
GAGTTCGCCTCGACGGTTATCACTCTCGCTGCCAAGATGAAGCAAGCCAACTAAAGAGGGAAGGCACTCCTTGACCTATTTTCCCTACTCCACTTCAACGCGACGGTAGGCTAATTGTTTCTCTATTGTCTCTCTTTCGCTTTAGGGAAGCGTTAGAATTATTCTTTCGCTGGTTCCGCTAAAACGTGTTGCTCGTTACACGTTAAGTCGCGAAGAAGCCGATCGAATCGTCTACCTGCAGTCGCTTAAATAAACTCTATTGTTATATTGCATTGCATGGTTCCAGGAAGTCCATTCACCTCGTTTTACTGCAACTTGGAGAGCCGTAAATGTCCGAGCAAACTTGCAACCGCCGCGCGATTCTTGCGGCCGCAGTTGCGGCAGTCGGTTCGCTGGCCGTTCGCCCAACGCTGCGACTGAGCGCGGCTGATGCCGACGCGCCCGTGACGAAAACAGTGCTCGTTGCACTCTACAAGTCGCTTACTCCGCAGCAACGGACGTCCATTTGTTTTGATTGGGATACAAAGGGATATGGAAACGTGCCCCGCCGTTTGCACGTCTCGAATAGTTGGCAGATTTCCGGGCCGAAGATCGGCAGTTCGTTTTACAACGATGAACAACAGCAACTTATTGCCGAAGCTTTATCCAGCGTCATGAGCCCCGGATGGCCTGCCAAGTTGGCTCGGCAGGTCGAAGAAGACGGCCGTGGCAAATGGGGGCAAGGTCAGAGCATTGGTATTTTCGGAACGCCAGCAGAAGGGCGGATGCAACTGACGCTGACCGGATTTCATCTGACGATCAAAGCCGAGTTCGGCGACGATTCACCGGTCGCCTTCGGCGGGAGTATCGCGCACGGACACCAGCCCAGCGGATTTAACGAGAAGGTGGGACATCCAGAAAACATCTTCTGGTATCAGGCCCTGGCCGCTAACAAGGCGTATGACCTTCTCGATGATCAGCAGCGGCAGAACGCTTTAGTTTCGCGCGGCATGCCCTACTATGAGTTCGACGGAAAAATCGACCGCAGCTACTGCCTGCCGGATACGAAATACGAACGGCCGCGCGAGCACGACGTCCGCTTCCGCACTGAAGACATGATTCCAGGATTGCCGATCGCCAAGATGTCGTCCGAGCAGAAACAGGCGGTTGACCGGACGCTCCATGCAATACTGGAACCATACCGCAAATCGTACCGGGACCAAGTGCTCGACTGTTTGAAGTCCCAAGGCGGTTTACGGCGGTGCAAGCTGGCCTTTTACAAAGAACGCGATCTGGGCAACGACAGTCAATGGGACAACTGGCGGCTGGAGGGACCCACGTTCATCTGCTACTGGCGAGGCTTCCCGCACGTTCACATCTGGCTGCACGTCGCCAATACTCCAAACGCAAAAGTCTCGTCAAACTTCGGCTAGCTGCCCCCGCATCTTGCTCGTCCTTCTCACAAACAAATAGTCCATTGCCAACCATCTTGATGAAGCAAACTAACCAAAGAGGGAAAGGCGATCATCGACCTATTTCCACTGCTCCACTTCAACGGGTTGCGTTGCACCACGAATGAGCGCTGGTCAATATTTTTCTCGGCAGGCATTCCGATCGTGCAGAATCCCAACGGTGCCAAGCACCAGATCGACTACCGTCTAATTGGCGGAACGTCGCTCGCATGGTGAGTGCTTTCGCTACCCTCCTCGTCTAACCCGTTGCCGTAGGCGGCACGTGCTCCACTTTGTGGATCAAAGCTGAAAAGTTATCTTTGGACGCCCGCCAAACTAAAAGAGTTCCGCGACTGGCGTCGCTCCCGTTTCGACGATGCGAATCGGCCGCCCGTCCGGCGTGCTGTTCTCCTTCGAATCGTCGATGTCAAGAATCTTGCTCAACGTCGCCATGTAGTCGATCGGCGAGATTGGGCGTTCTTCGACGGTTGAGCCGTCTTGGCTGGTCCGGCCGATGACTTGGCCAGTCTTGATGCCGGCGCCGGACAGGACCGTCGTCCAGGCCCGCGCATAGTGCTCGCGGCCGGCATTCGCGTTCTTGTTGTTGATCTTTGGATCGCGGCCAAATTCTCCCATCCAGATCACCAGAGTGTCCTGCAGCAGGCCGCGATTCTCCAGGTCGGTCAGCAATGCCGACCAAGCCTGATCGATGATGGGGAAATGCGGTTTCATGCGGCTCCAATTGTTGTTGTGCGTGTCCCAATCCAGGCCGGAGTTGATGCCGACGAACTTGACGCCGACCTCGATCAACCGCCGCGCCAACACGCAGCGTTTGCCAAATTCACTGTTGCCATACGACTCGCGCACTTTCTTCGGTTCGCTCCGCAGATCCACTGCGTCGAGCTTGCTCGATCGCATCATGCGGGCCGCCTGGGTGTAGATGTCCCGATGGTCGGCGACTACCTTGGCGCCGAGTTGCCGGCCCTGGAATCCCTGCTCCATGTGATTCAGCATCGACATGCGACGGTCGAATACGGGATAACCGCCACTCGGCTGGACGCACTCAATGTTTTGGTGCATTTCTTCACGGACGTTGTCGATGCGGAACGGAGAGTGCCGGGCGTTGAGGTAGCCGACGCCGGCTGCCGGGGCGGTTCCCATCCAGAAGAAATTCGGCAGCTCGAAGTCGGCATCGCCCAACTCCATTGAGGCAATGGAGCCGAAGTTGGGGTGCGACGTGGCGGCGATGCTACGATAGCCGCTTTGCATCAGATACGAACCGCGAAAGTGGTCCGCCTCGCCGGTGCTCATGCCGCGCAGGATGGCCAGTTTGTCTGCCTGTTTGGCCATCATCGGCAAATGTTCGCAAATTTCGATGCCGGAAACATTCGTCTGGATCGGTTTGAACTCGCCGGCATTCTCGTGCCCGGGCTTCATGTCAAAGGTGTCCGTCTGCGCCGGTCCACCGCCCATCCAGAGGAGGATGCACGATTTCGCTTTGGATCGAGCAATTGCGGACGCGGCGGCCTGACCAGCCAACGCGTCGAACCAACCAGCGGAAGAAGTTCCGAGCGCGCCGGCGGCGCTCAACTTCAATAGGTCGCGGCGTGAAAAGTTATTCAGGAGTGATTGAGTCATAATTGTTGTCTCGTTTCGATGCAGAGCAAGCCATGGGTGGGGCTCCCAGCCCCAGCCACTTTTTTAGTGGTTAAAAAGAAACTCGCTGCTGTTGATCAAGATCCAGATAATGTCTTTGTAGAAGTCCTCGTCACTCCGCACCTCGGTGCGGTAGGTGACGAACCGTTTGGTCTCGTCGGGTGTTGGCCGCCGGGACAAGGCATACAGAAACAGCCTCTCGATAGCCTGTTCCGACGGCATCTTGTTTCGGCACATGTCCAGAACCAGCGGCGGGCGAGCATTCGCCAACTGTGAGTTGAGCATCTTCAACGACTGCGGGACGCCGTGCGTGAATTTTGTCGCAGCCTGCTGACTACTGAACGACCACAGCCAAAAATCGCGACCTGCGTTGGTCACCGACTTGACCAGATCCTTGTCGTCCACTATCCGGCCGTCAGCCACTTGCGCCACCGCGTCATGCAGCACCTCGGCGCTCAGTTGTTTGAGCGCCATCGCGCTGAATCGCGTGGTATCTGCGGCATTCCCCGGAAGCGGGCGACTGCTACGCTGATAGGCCCTGCTGTTGCAGATGCAACGGAGCAAGTGCTTTTCATTGTGACCCGCAGCGGCAAACTCGTCGGCCAGCATCTGCAGCAACTGCGGGTGCGAGGCCGGGTTACCGTCGTGCAAATCGTCGATCGGATTGACGAGACCTCGGCCAAAGCAGTGGCCCCACAGCCGATTCACTGCCGCCTTGTTGAAGCGGTCGTTGTGCGGTGAAGTCAGCCAGGCCACAAACGCGGCGCGGAACGATTCGTCGGCAGTGAGCGCGGGCTCGTCACCACCAAGGAATCGGGCCTTGATGATCTCGGTCGCGTCCTTGATCTGAATGGTCGCGTCGTCGCGGGCAGTTGGTACCGGCTGATTGTCTTTGTTGCGAATCTTTCGCGACTCAGTCAGATACCACTCGTGCTGTTTGTCCTCGCGCGTGTACCCCACGCGGCCGAAAAATGCTGCGAC
>JBLHLE010000856.1:0-4069 GCA_047620805.1 Pirellulaceae bacterium | reverse complement strand
GCGGCAGAGCAGAAACGCTATTTCGCGGAGCGAAAGGCGACTATGCGTCACCACTAACCAATCTAGAAACAACTGTCAGCCGCGGTGCGAAAATTTGGCCAATAACCCATCCCATTTTTCGATCCCAGTTTATTGATCCCGGAGTATTGATGGGATAACATGTATGGGATAAACATGGTTGAGTGGTTGTTAACCGAGTAACCATCAATCCGATTTTGCACCCTGGAGAACACGATGAAACGATTCGCACTTTTCCTGTCGATAGCGGCAGTCATTGTTTGCACACTTTCGCTACCCGCAGCTAAGGCTCAGAAAAAGGGCAAGACTCGACCAATGACCACCTCGCATTTGATGGCTGGTTTGGTCAAGCCGCAGATGCTGGTATTGAAGAATGGACTGGCCAAAGAAGAGAAGACGGACGACGACTGGAAAGCGATGGAAATCGCCGCGGCGTTGTTGAACGAATCAGGTTACTTAATGTTGGACGACGGTCGTTCGCCCGACAAAATCTGGAGCGAAGGTGCGGAAATACTCCGCAATGCTGGAGCCGACGGATTGAAAGCAGTTGCAGCGAAAGACACCGAAGCGGGTAACAAAGCCGTCGAAGGCGTTCTCAAGTCCTGCAAGGTGTGTCACACCGAGCACAAATACAAGAAAAAGTAACCCCTAACATCATTCCGACGACTCGCCATTGTCAGTGTTATGTTGTGGCGGGTCGTTGTTTTTTTCCGGAGGCTCGTTGCGTTGTTCCGGAGACTCGACATCGTTGCTTCGTCGTTCACAGAAATCTGTAAGAGCTGCGAGCACACGCCGCTGCTTGTCGGAGGCACTGATGTGCGAGCCATTGGTGACGGCAATCTGTGCCCAAGGTAAGTCCTGGCCATAGTTTTTCGTAATGAAATCACCGGGAAACGGGGCATTGATCGTCACGTCATCGAAGTAGTCGCAAAAACACTCGCCAAGTTCAGCGGTCCAACCTGGCGGCATGGTTTCGCCATACCGATCGCCAATACAAATGTCGCCCCGACGTTGACTCGGGTTTTGTCCCATCGGCGGAGAGTTCGGCGAAAAAGTGCGACAGGTAATGCCCATCAGCAGGTCCTCGCCCCACTCAGCATTGATTTGTTGGTGGAACGGCTTGTAATAATTCTCCAGCAATTCCTGAATCACGGTCTCCGTCAAAGGTGTCCGATAGACTGGTGTCAGCCAACGGGTGTTGAGCTTTACAACTCCATCCATCGTCCGGTCGAAGGCGGCGCGATCCACATCGACGATGGCACGTGCGATATCCGTAGACACGTAAGCCATTACCTTTTGAGTAAAACTGAATATTTGTCGAGCCTGTGCGGCGCTATCGCGATTAATCTGAAATTCATCCAAAGCACAAAACTCTCGAACTTCGTTCGGAATCTTAACTCCAGCATGCGGGATGGTCATTAGGATCGGAAGCGACATAAGATTGGCCCAATGATTCGTAATTGGTTGAAGGGGAAGTTAATTGGTCAATGAATTCGTTGATCGGTAAGTTATTCGCATTTGCAGGAACATTTTGTGAAAAGGTGGCGAAACTTCCTTCGCAAGGATACACGACAACACGATAGAATGTCCAATGCTGTTGCTCGTCCACTAGAGTTTAGGGAATGCACATCATGAACAAATCGACCACCCGTCGCTATGTAGCCGTCGCCGTTTTGACTCTCTTACTTTTCAGGATGGCGTCGCTACATGCCGCTCCTCCACACTTTGAAAGGCACGTTCTCAGCGATAAGTATTATTGCGACGGAGTCGATACGGGCGACATCAACCGAGACGGTAACGTCGACGTGATAGCCGGGCCATATTGGTATGCCGGACCAGACTTTAAGGTCAAGCACGAGTTCTATCCCGCCGTTGCTATGCCGCCCGAGCCCAGTCCCAGCGACAGCATGTTCTCATTCGTTCACGATTTTAGCGGCGACCAATGGCCCGACATCTTGGTTCTCGGTCGAGTGCACAAACATTCGGCGTACTGGTACGAGAATCCGGGCAAAGCCGCTGGCCCGTGGAAAAAGCATTTTGCGTTTGAGCGAGTTCGCGGCGAATCACCGACGATGGTGGACGTCGATGGCGACGGGAATCCGCAGGTCATTTGCCACTGGGATGGAAAATGGGGCTGGATCGAACCGCACTCCGTTGAACCTCGCCGCCCGTGGCGATTTGTACCTGTTGGAAAGGATCAGCAATGGCCACAATTCTATCACGGCACTGGCGTCGGAGATGTCAACGGCGATAAACGATTGGACATCATTCTTAACGATGGCTGGTACGAACAACCTGAAACGGCGACAGAGTTGTGGCAACTTCATCCCCACAAGTTCTCGGCGGACCGCGGCGGCGCTCAGATGTTCGCCTACGATGTCGACCGAGACGGTAAAAATGACATCATAAGTTCGATCAACGCTCACCAGTGGGGACTGGCCTGGTATCGTCAAACTGTCGAGGGCGAAGCGACCTCGTTCCAAGAAAGAAAAATCATGGGCGACCGTTCTGAGATCGAAACGTACGGCGTCGCCTTCTCGCAACCTCACGCTTTGGAGTTGGCTGATATCGATGGCGACGGAGACATGGACATCGTTACCGGCAAGCGACGCTGGGCGCACGGTCCCACGGGAGATGTCGAGCCCGCTGCGGCAGCCGTAGTTTACTGGTTCGAACTACAACGCGACGATTCGGGTGAAGTGACATTCGTTCCCCACCAGATCGACGACAACTCGGGAGTCGGAGTTCAAATCGCCACAAAAGACGTCAACGGCGACGGACGCGTCGACGTGCTGACCACCTCCAAGTTGGGAACATTTGTATTTCTGAACAAGCCCTAGTTCCACTGACCACCAGCCGATCACTCTGGTGCCAGTGATGTGCCAGTGATGTGCCAGTGATGTGCCAGTGATGTGCCAGTGATGTGCCAGTGATGTGCCAGTGATCTATTTACAACCACTATTTCTCTGGCCACTATTTGCCCGTCAGATAAAGTAATCGACGATCGACTTCGCCGCTTCTAGCAGGCACGTCTCGGCGAGTTATTTGAAAATCGACATCGAGTCCGCCGTCTTTCAGAAAGACGACTGTGTTCAGCGTGATCAAGTTTGCCGCGGCTGACTTCGAAGTCCGCAGCACTTCCAAAATCGTTGGACGAGGATCCTCGGCGCCGATGACCGCGAGAAACTCAGCGGCTCGAACTCTGACCAGCTGCTCGTCGTCTTTCAATAACTTCCTCGCGTCATCTGCCAATGATTCGGCTTCCTTGCCGAACGTGCTGCAAGCCTGCAATACCCAATACTTTTCGAGACTATCGTGGGAATGCAAACTCGCGATCAATTTTGGCTTCGCTTGTTCAAAAGGTAACACTGCCAGATCGATCACGTCTAGCAACTTAGAGATCGCTTGGGCGTGTTCTCGCCCATACTCAACGGGATTTCCCAAGGCTTCGGCAATCATTACGCTCTCGGGTAGCAAGCTCAAATCGTTGATCGCACGCACTCGATTTTGAAGTCGCGTGCGTAAATTCAGCAGCGTATCGGCGAACTGTGGATCGCCGGCCAGATTGTTAACTTCGTGCGGGTCAGCTTCGATGTCATAGAGAGCTTCCGCCTGCTTGGGGAGAAAGAACTGACTTTGAACGTCGTTCAGTTTTCCGTCGTTGTACAGCTTTCGCCATTGCGAATATGCCAACATTTTATAGCGATAGTTGTTCTGCAAACCGTCGGGATAGAAGGCCTGATAATTGCGCATGTATTTATACTTGCCCTTGCGCAACGTGCGAACGAACTCATATTTCTCGTCAAAACGATCGGCATAACCGAATGCTTCGTCGCGCGAGGCTACTTCCTTGGATGTTGTGTCTTTCCCGAGGAATGCGACGCCGTCACTTACCTTGGACGACTTTGCGCCTGCGAGCCGTAGAACAGTTGGACCGAAGTCGACAAAACTGACGAACCCGTTAGTCCGGCTGCCGCGGGCAAAAGCAGCGAGGTGCTTGAAGTTTTCGGGCACGCGAACGACTAATGGAACGTGCAGACCACTTTCGTAA
>JBLHLE010000855.1:0-4072 GCA_047620805.1 Pirellulaceae bacterium | reverse complement strand
TCCGTGACGTCAGCGGCCTGCGTTCTGCGTTTGTCGTTTAACAGCAATTCTTTGCCTGTGAGTTTTTTCCCGGTTGACCATTCTGCAAGTTGGAAACGATCGAGATGCGGAGCTTCACGAATGACCGTGTCGTGAATCGCGACTGACAGCGGTTCCTCGCTCGTATTTACAGCGCCAATCGCGCCCCTGGCTGCTACCATTTCAGCCTCCCCAAGACCGGCAGGTCGATTCAAAAAATTGACGATCAGTAATACGTCAATCGGGGCAAGCTCTCCGTCACCATCGACGTCGTAGTAGAAGAAGTCGACTAGATCCGCAGCCGCAAGCGGCGTCTGAAGCGGTCCTCCGCCGAGACCGTTGATGCGATTGATGATTATTAACGCATCCAGCGGCATGATAGCGCCGTCGCGATCTACATCCCGCGATTCCCATGGGTTCAAGAACGGGGTGGTATTGATGACCTGAATCTCTGCGGCGTCTTGCGTCGCGATGTGGTGGAACAGGGATTGGATTATTTGCGGAGCTTGAACAGACCAGCCGTCGCCATAATTGACAACGTCGCCAACGCCGTGAACGATCTGCAATGTCCCGGTGTTCGGAGAGATATTGAGTACTTCATCTTTGTCGAGAGTCAACGTATTGTCGCCGCTGCCGTCGATGTCGATGCGATCGATTCCCTGCACGTCGCCGTCGTCAATTTGAGTCAAATCGAGTAGGCCGCCTGCACCGGCCACGACTAGTGTATTTCGACCGTCTCCCCCCGCGAGTCTTGGCAGTTGGTCGAGATCGACTGTCAAGTTGTCGTCGCCATCGCCGAATTCGACGGTCAGCGATCCGCTGGGTTGGATAAAATCGACAAGCTCGCTGTGATCGCTTTCTATCCGCAGAATCGTGTCGTTGGCGTCGAGGCCTGTTGTCAGCAAGATGTCGTCGCCGGCACCGGTAAAGGTGAAGACTCGGTTATCGACGGGCAGCATGTCGGTAATCGGTTCAAAGCCGAAAAAGGAAATCATATCGGACTGTAGGCCAACGGAACTGCCGGAGATGATGCCGTCGAATTCGTTAAGGAACTGGTATTTGACGAGCGGCAACTGTAAGGAGCCGAGCAATTGCAACGAGTCGTTTCCACCATCCTGGCCGTCGAATGACAATTTAGTAAAGAGACCATCGACATTCACGATCAACACATCGTCGACATTTGTCGTGCCGTTAATTCGCAGACGAACATGATCCACTTGCGGCCCTCGAAACAACTCAACTCCACCTTGTTCCTTGACGACAACGTCGAGATTGTCGACGAATGCGTCGAAGACACCGCCACTGGCAGGGAGATTTACGACCGAGATATGCGACTGAAGTGAACCCGCAGCAAAAACGCCACCGGTAAAATCTGTACCGTAGGGGAAGAAATTCTCTATCACCGAGTCACCGGCCCGATCAAATATTTTCAGCGGTTGTGGCCCGCTGCCGCCCGGCGTAGTCATAATATCGTCGAAGCCATCGTCATTGACATCGCTGGCCGCGACGTTAATACCGCCCCTGAAACCAAGGTCGTAGGCGAAGAAACTATCGATCTGATTCGAACCGGCGTCGAATACTTTCACATGCGGGCCGCCACCTGCGGCGGGGGCTGTGATAATGTTCGCTAGACCGTCGCCGTTGACATCCGCCGCCGCCACATGAACACCACCAGTAAAGCTCGGATCATAAGCGAAAAAGCTTTGCAATTGCTCGCCATCAACTCCATCGAATACCTTGACGACGGAAGAGTTACCCGCGCCGGCACCCGTGATGATGTCGTCGTTCCCATCGCCGTTGACATCGCCACTGGCTACGAAAACTCCACCGTTGAGGGACGCTTCGTAGGCGAAGAAGCTGCGGATTTCGTCGCCGGTTTGTCCGTCGAAGACTTTAACCGGTAGTGTTTCGCCGCCGCCTGCCCCTGTGATGATGTCGTCGAAACCGTCGCCGTTGACGTCTCCCGAGGCGACGTACACGCCTCCTGTGTAACTCGCATCAAAGGCAGCGATGTGATGAATGGAAGTGCCATCAATCCCGTTAACGACTCGGACATAGGGAAACACCCCGGCCCCGACGCTGGTAATGATGTCTGGCGTTCCATCGTTATTGACGTCTCCCGTCGCGACTCGCACACCGCCTTGAAATTCTGGATCAAAGGCAAAGAAACTGAATCGCTTCGTGCCATCGGGATCAAACACACTGACGACCGGCGAATCACCGGCGCCACTACCTACGACCAAAGAATCTATTGTCATGAATGATGGTTCGTAAACCAGCAGAGTGGATTCGGCCGTCGCTTCTTCCAACTGCTCGTCGACCGCAACAACTCGGACGCGAACATCGGCGGCATCTGCGGGGACTGTAAACTGAAATTCAAATGGCTCCGCGGCCAAAGTGTCTACGAGTTGATCATCGACGTGGAAATCGACATGGTCGACCACCACATCTCCGAATGTCGCGGCGAAGACGTCGAACGTCGTCCCTTCGACAACTCCATCGCCATTGTAAGGCGCGAGTAATTGGACCGACAAAGGCTGGTCGCCAGGTGGTACGATCGGGATCGATCGCGTTTCACCGGGAGCCAGGAACCCTTCAGATTCAACGCCGAAAAACTTGCCGTCATCAAAAGCGGCAACTTGCACGTAGTGTTCGCTGCCGTTGCCAATTAGCTCCAACGTCATGGTCTCATCAACATCCCCAAATATCCAACCGACACCATCTGTTTCGCCCAGATAATAGCTGTTGGGAATGTCCGCAACGTGTCCCGTCGTACTGCTGAACCCGGTCCGATTCCCTTGTTCGTCCACCAGAAATGCGTCATCCACGGGATCGACAAAAATTGTGAAGAAGTCGAATCCGGCCGATTCCGCAGCGATACCAATGTTGCTGAAGTGAGTGCCTATATCTTCTTGGATAGATCCAATAACATTCTCGGGGATGGCGCCATTTTTTATGAGACTGGGCAACAATGTGTGATGCATTGCAGTTAGGATCATTCCTTGAGCTTCAATATTGGAGGGTAGCATCGTGTGACTCACCTTGCCCGTTGTAGCGCGGTCGCCGGGCCGGCACGTTCCATTGCAGAAAGGAAACAACTCGACACGGTTATCGTCAGTGAACAAGCGCTCCAGAGATTCGATTGCGACGGTTCCATCTCCGTGAGCATCCAATTTGATATCTTCGTAGTAAACTTCACCCCAATGCGGGTCGCGGGCAATGTAATCGGTGAAGGAAAGGATCTCGTCAGCGGACAGCAAACTGGATCCGAAGGCGGGAAGCAAGACACCTACGTCAGGCAAAAATCCTCCGACTTGTCGTTTGACCAGAGCCGGTGTGTTGACGCTGGCGCCGTATAGTGCGATCGAACGCGCTACTCTATCGGCAAAAAGCCGGTCGGTGTTGAGGTCCATCAAAAGCGGGTTACGTAACTCGGTCAATGGGAACGGATCAAAATTGTCTGCAAAACCGGCAAAGCTAGGCAGCAAATTGGCAAGGCCCGGCATATACCGGCGGACGAAGCGGATCTTCGCATCTTGCTCACTCATCCCGTCGAAGTCCGATTTGCGGATTGTGTCGCCGAAACCACTGGCGTACACGATTTCCGCGCCCGGTAGCAGAGGTTTGCCCTCTAGTTTTTTCCAGGCGTGGGCGATCACTTTGGAAAGTACCAGTCGATAGGATGCATCGGCGACAAAGTTGTCATTCCAACCGTTCCAAGGGCCAATCCCGCCTTGGTGGGGAACACCCAACATCGAGAAATTGCTGACCACGGGGACAGGCAAATTGCCCTCGGCTACGTCGGAGTGAAACGTGTCGCCATAAGCCGTGCTCTGCATATAGGCCCGGCTGAGCACTCCGCCCATGCTGTGGGCAATGATGTGTACATTCGACAACGGTTGGTGATAAGTGTCAAACCATTTCTCCGCCGCCCTCTTTAACTGGTAACCTAAATAGTCCAGGCCATAGTTGAATACGTTATCCGTGATCGATTCGCCGGTGACTCCCGTGATAGTTCCATCGTGCTCGGCGAAGGCACTCGTCACTGGTGCCA
>JBLHLE010000854.1:0-4078 GCA_047620805.1 Pirellulaceae bacterium | reverse complement strand
ACGGGTAGTCCGTCGCAAGTCGATACTTTCGACTACAAACCTGAATTGCAAAAGCGCAGTGGGCAGCAATTGGCTGGCGCCGATCCCAAGACAGGGTTCTTCACCACGAGTGGCAAGTGCCTCGGCTCTCCTTTTAAATGGCAACAGCACGGAAATTGCGGTCATTGGATGTCCGAAATATTCCCGCACTTGTCGAAGCACGCCGATGACATGGCGTTCATCTATTCGTGCTACAGTCAATCCAACAATCACACGCCGGCAATGTTGGAAATGAATTCGGGTATGATCCGCCAAGGATTCCCCAGCATGGGATCGTGGGTCACCTACGGACTCGGTAGCGAAAATGCCAATTTGCCGGCATTCGTTGTCATGCATGGGACAAAGCCGCGGGGTGCCGATCCCATTTGGTCGTCCGGGTTCTTGCCTTCGGTTCACCAAGCCACGGCCTTCGACCCGCGCGGTCCGAAGCCGATCGACAACCTGCAGCCGCCCGCGGAACTCGCCGGCGATCAACAGCGAGCATTCCTGGACGTATTGAATCAAACCAACTCGACTCACGCACAAGAGCGGCCTTTCGAACGCGATCTGAACGCGCGGTTAGAATCGTTTGAACTGGCCTACCGAATGCAGGCCGCGGCACCCGAAGCATTCGATCTTTCCCAAGAGCCGCAAAGTATTCAAGATCTTTACGGCTTGAATCGCACCGAGTGCAAAGACTATGCACGTCAATGTCTGATCGCCCGACGGCTTATCGAACGTGGCGTCAGGTTCGTTCAAGTCTTCGCTTCGCTACCCTCATCGGGTCAACCGAACGACGTGCCCTGGGACGCTCATTCTAGCATTAAAAAGAATCACGGTATTTGCGGCCAGGCGACTGACCAACCGACAGCCGCACTGCTCACCGACCTCAAACAACGTGGCTTGCTCGACGAAACGCTCATCATGTTCGGCGGTGAATTCGGACGCACTTCGGACTCGCAAGGCGACGCCGGTCGAGACCACAACCCGAATTCGTATACCACCTGGTTTGCAGGTGGAGGAATGAAAGGTGGCGCTCAGTACGGACAGTCCGACGAATTCGGTTACAAAGCAGTTGAGAACCGAGTCAGCGTTCACGACATCCACGCAACCGTCCTGCATTTGCTCGGACTGGAACACGAGAAGCTAACGTATCGATTCAACGGCCGCGATTTCCGGCTGACAGATGTCGCTGGCGAAGTCATTAAAGACATCCTGGCTTAACTGAGTCGATCCAGAAATAACTGCCAATTGGCGGAGCGAAGATCATGAAGAATTCACCATTCATCCTCTCGGCAATAAGCTGCCTGAACCTGCTCGCTATATTTGCAGCGAACGCGTTGGCGGCCGACACGATCGATTTCAATCGCGACATTCGGCCGATCTTGTCAAACAAGTGCTACACTTGTCACGGCAATGACGATGCAGAGCGACAGGGAGGCTTGCGGCTCGATATTCGAGCGGCGGCCATCCTGGAACTCGAATCGGGTGAAACCGCGATCATTCCCGGCAATCTCACCGAGAGCGCTTTGTATCAGCGAATTTCGTCCAACGACGAAGACGTGCGGATGCCGCCAGCTGAAAGTGGAAAACGGTTGTCGCCTGGGGAAATCGCCAAAATCAAACAGTGGATCGTCGAAGGAGCAAAGTTTGCCAAACACTGGTCGTACGTCAAACCCGTTCGCCCGCCGCTGCCCGCGGTCAAGAAGAGCAACTGGGCCCGCAGTGACATCGACCGATTTATCCTCGCGCGACTCGAACGCGAAGGCAGATCGCCCCTGGCGGCAACTGACCGTTACGCGATTGCCCGCCGAGTTTCTCTCGACGTCACGGGGCTTCCGCCGACAGTCGAGGAAGTTGATCAATTTGTCAATGATCCGTCTGCCGACGCCTATGAAAAATATATTGATCGTCTACTTCAGAAACAAACTTACGGTGAACACTGGGCGCGGTTGTGGCTCGACCTCGCGCGCTACGCCGACTCGTCTGGATACGCCGACGACCCCGCTCGGACCATTTGGGGATTTCGCGACTACGTAATTCGCTCCCTCAATGCAAATAAGCCATTCGACCAATTCACCGTCGAACAAATTGCTGGCGACCTACTCGAAAACCCAACTCAAGAACAGCTAATCGCCACCGCGTTTCATCGCAACACGCAAACGAATAATGAAGGCGGCACGAACGACGAGGAGTTTCGCAACGTCGCAGTCGTCGACCGCGTCAACACAACAATGGCTGTCTGGATGGGCACGACGGCAAACTGCGCTCAGTGCCACAATCACAAATTCGATCCCATCAGCCAGGAAGAATACTTTCAGCTATTCGCAGTGTTTAACAGTTCCCAGGATGCCGACCGCCGCGACGAAAGCCCGCGTTTGGAAATCTGGACGGCGGATCAAGAAACGCAGAAACTAAAGTGGATCGCACAAGTCGCCGAAATCGAAAAGGCACTGGCCAGTCCTAACGCTGAACAACAAGCGAAACAGGCCGAGTGGGAAAAAGGTTTCTCGTTGGAACCCAAATGGGCTTCGTCGAAACCAGTCGATGTAAAGTTAGCCGATGGAAAAGGCACTATCGCCGAAGATGGCACCATTGCAATCGACAAGGCGACGGCCAAAAATACTTACACGATTCAATTCGCCCCGGCCGAAAAAACACTGACTCATACGGCGATTCGCCTGGAGACAATTCCCAACCAATCGCTGCCAGGTAAAGGAGCGGGATTCGGTGGCGGTAACTTCGTCGTCAGCCGAGTTCTCGCAGCTATCCATCCCGCCGAGGGAAGTCGTCTGAACGGACGATATATCCGAGTGGAGAATACGGGCGACAATCAATTCCTCTCGCTGGCGGAAGTACAAGTGTTCGCCGGTAGCGATAACGTAGCGCTCAAAGGCGAAGCGAAGCAAAGTAGCACTGGATTCGACGGCCCCTCAAAGTACGCCGTCGACGGAAATACAAACGGTGATTTTCTCGCCAAATCCACGACCCATACTTTAAGCGAGAAAGATCCTTGGTTGGAAGTCGATTTGAAGTCCAGTCAAGCGGTCGACCGAATCGTTATTTGGAACCGGACGGACGCCAATTTGCAAAGTCGGTTGGCGAATTTCAAAGTTAGCGTTCTCGACGAACAGCGGAAAACGGTCTGGGAAAAAGTCGAGGCCGATCCACCGCGGAACAGCACCGAATTTTCGCTCAGCGGCATCCGCGGTGTCAAACTTGTTTCCGCCTTCACCGATTACGCTCAACCGCCGTTCGCCGCCGACAATGTGCTCGGCTCAAATAATCCCAACGCGACAGGTTGGGCGGTCGGTGGTCAAATCGATCAAAAGCACGAACTGACTTTGATCCCAGAAGCTCCCATCCAACTCGACAAAGGGTCGAGTCTATCGGTCACGATAGAACAACTTTCACCGCACGAGAATCACACTCTCGGGCAATTCCGATTCTCGACGACTGCCGATACAGAAGTTGCCAAATACGCCGAAACGCCTCCCGCAATTCTGACGATCGTGAAGACTGCGGTGGACCAACGATCCGCTGAACAGCTAAAGCAACTGAGTGATTTCTATGCATCGATTTCTCCGCTGACAAAAGCAAAGCGTGCCGAATTGGCTGAACTGAAGAAACAAGTTGCCGCAGCCAAACCGAGTACTTCGGTGCCAATCATGCGAGAGATGCCGAAGCCTCGAGTCACGACGATCCAAAGGCGTGGCAACTACCTCGAAACTGGCAAGGAAGTTGTTCCAGGCGTTCCCAGCACGTTGCACAAAATGCACTTGGAAGAAGGTGAGAAAATCGACCGAATGAAATTGGCGAAGTGGCTCGTCGATTCCGATAACCCGCTTACCGCTCGAGTAATTGCAAACCGTTATTGGGAAGCTGTCTTCGGTGTCGGCTTGGTCGCGACCAGTGAGGACTTCGGCTCGCAAGGCGAACCGCCGTCGCACCCTGAATTGCTCGATTGGCTGGCGGTTGAGTTGATCGAAAGCGGCTGGAATACCAAACATATTTTGAAACTATTGGTCACGTCAGCGACTTACCAACAGTCGTCGAAAGT
>JBLHLE010000853.1:0-4078 GCA_047620805.1 Pirellulaceae bacterium | reverse complement strand
AAAGAACCATCGGGAGCAACGCAAACGTCAGCCGGACGGAACCAGTTGTCGCGAGCTCCGTGGAGAACGTTTTCAATCTCCGCAGTATATCCAGCTCCCGAGTTTTTCACGGGATAGGCTCGGCAAACATTGGGGCCCGGATCGCAGTGGATAACTTGGTTGCGGAAAACAGCCGGCAGCAGATCGCCTTCGTAGACCGTAATGCCTGTCGGTGAGCCAGCACCTGTTTGGAGCAGGTTGGGGACGACACCTGGATCGTTAAGGTGCCAGTGACGGAGCGGAATTTCTGTCTCAATGTTGGTGCGATTCGTCTTCCAACCAGCGCCATTGATTTCGCTGCGGTAACCGTAGTTGCCGAATTCCATCACGTAGTTGATGCGGACGCCGCGGTTTCCATCGTCGTCGTTGTCGGACTGCCAAATGGTACCGAAGGAATCGACGGTCACTTCATAGTTGTTGCGGAAGTTGTGGGCCAGGACTTCAAATTCGCTGCCATCGACGTTACAGCGAAAGGGCATGCCGCCATAATACGGTTTGCCGTTGTCGACAACCGTGTTTCCAGCCTTGTCAACGATGGGCTTTCCATCCTTGTCGTGGACAGCCTTGCCGGTGTTGCCGAAGTTCCAATACAGTTTGCCGTCGGGGCCGAAGAGGAACGAGTGGGCCGAGTGGTCGTGTTGTGGCTGGCCCGTATTGCTGAAGAAGAGTTCCTTCTTGTCAGCTTTATCGTCGCCATCGGTGTCTGTCAGAATCCAGACGTTGGGCGAGGAGGAAACGATGACTTTGTTGCCGAGTACGCAAATCCCCATGGCCGAGTCAATATCGCGACCTTGGTAGAAAACCTTGGTGGAGTCGGCCTTGCCGTCGCCGTTTGTGTCCTCCAGGATCAGGATGCGGTCGCCTTCGACGCGTTTGCCATTGTGGCGACGATAGTTGATGACTTCGCAAACCCAAACACGACCTTTGTGGTCGATGTCGAGATTGGTCAAGCTAAAAAGATCTGGTTCGGAGCCAAAAAGAGTTGCTTCGAGTCCGTCAGCGGCGTCGAGTCCGGCGACGGCGTCTGCAGGGTCGCGACTGGAGGCTACCGCACCACCGGTGGTTGAAACGAATGTTGGAGGCTGCTCAGTGTAGACTTGAAATTGGACGCTCGATTGATCTCCACAGGCGCTTTGATCCGCGCCACCGTTGTCGACACCAGCGCGTCCTTTGAAGTGTGTATAGCCGGCGGGTACGTCGAAACTAATGACCGAATTCGCATGAACACCGAATCCGTATTCAACACTCTGGCCGTCAATCCGAAGAGGCTGACCGTCGCAATTCTTGTTAACGAAAACACTACCGAATCCGCTGCTGGCCGTTTTCCATTTGATCTCGGTCAGCTTTTTTTCACCGCCGGGACCGACTAGTCGTGGTTCAGCCCAGTCGGCCCAGTCACAAGCAAAGCCGTTGCCGGCATCGTTGGCGACCAAAAATAGTTGCTTCGCACCGTTCAATTCTACCGAGAACTCGACAGCTCGACCCTTGGTCGTTTTGGTGACCACTGGACTGCTGTAGGCAGGCTTCGCATTGTTGCGTGCTACGTTTTTCTTGGCGGGTTGTCCTGCCTGCAGCTTGTAGTGTTGAATTGTACTGCCGCGATTGAAGTTGCCAGGCTGCTTCGAGTCTTGATTTTTTTCGAGTTCCGACATGGTGACAGGTTTGTCGGAGATGCCATCTTTGGGAACTTCATCCTTGGCGACCCAAACTAATGCGTTGAGGACGACTTTGCGGAAATTCTCGTTACCCCAATTCCAGTGATTGTGCCCCCCGGTGAATCCAAAACCGCGACCGCCATTGGGTCGATCGTAGACCCATGCGACGTGTTGTTTTTCACCACGCGCGACGGATGCTCGAACGTGCGGATTTCCGCTGTGCGGGCCGTTTCCGCGGCTGAGAGTTTCGGGACCAGGCAGATCGCTGAGAATTGGGGTGACGCCCTTCATGTCGGGCTGAAAACGCATGTGATAGTACCACTCGTCATCGGCCTCGAAGGGTTCTACGCCATTGGCCACTGGGTGATCGGGGAATTCTTTGAACTTGCCAACCCAGTGAGGGTTTACGGAATAATCCGTTTCAAAATAACCTCCGATCCAGTCGAGAAACATGTCGCCCGACTCCCCCTTGGGAACTTCGACACCGTAGTGAAGACAAGCGACTCCAATGCCGCGTTTGGCGTATTCTTCTACTTGAGCGAGGTTGTTGTTAGCGGGGTGGCCGCCTCCGCCATCGCAATACATGACGATGGCATCGGCACCTTCAAAGGCATTTTTTTCTTGCGGCCAACCGTTTCGGTGAACGACGATTTCGTAATCGGGCTTGGCTTGGCGAAGCGAGTTGGCCAACAACATACAACCCGCGTAGTGTTCGTGCGAACCGTAGCCGTGGCTTTGCCGTCCAGCCATGAAGACAATCTTCTTGCTAGTCTTTTTTTTCGCTCCAGCTGCGCCTTTCTTACCCTCATCCCCTTTGTCGCCTGCGGAGATGTGTTTGATTCGAATGTTGCGGAATTGAACTTTCATCGCCGGACCAGCGTGCAGTTGTAAAGCCAACTCGCCGTCCGCTCGACGCTGCTCTTTGTCTTCGTCGGTGCAATCAGCGGTGATGACCCCGTTAATGCGATGGACGAAGTTAAAGCCTTTGGCCGTGATCTCGTAGTCATTCCAATCTTCGTCTTTGATCTTCGTTTGGATTTCGGCACTGTCGCCAACCGAACCGACTACTTTCGGCTTGTGGTCGTCGCCGATGATAGTCTTTTGTCCGCGATTACAAAGGATGCCGCGGTATGCTTCGCCATATAGAATACCGGAGTAGGTCTTGCCTGCTTCGAAGTCGGCTTGATAACCACCAATGCGCCACTTCTCATCGCGAAGATGAAAACTGCGGTATTGAATTCCGGAGTTACCGTTGATGATCTTGTACTGCAGTTTCAGTTCGAAGTCGGCAGTTTTGCCTCCCGTCCAGACGATGAAAGTGTTCCCGTTGGTCTTGTTGGTGTCAGTGGTTTGACCGGTGATCGCACCATCTTCAACCGACCAGAATTTGGGATCGCCATCCCAATTCTTGAGAGTCTTTCCATCGAAGATTGATTCGAATCCATCCTCAGCTAATGCAGCCGTCGTGGCGCACAGGCAAAGGGTGAATGCGATCATCATAAAGATTTTCATTTTCATTGAGGCAGTCTCCGTGTAATGGATTTCCAAGGTGTTTTGGAGGTGGGAAATTGCGTTCCGGTAGAAGGCAACTTGTTCAAATCGGTGTGTCGCAAGAAGGCCTCGATTTTGCAGGCCTGCACTTAACCAATACCTTAACTTTGGGTTAGGCCGTAGTCAAACTTTGGAGGCCTAAATTGGGCAGAAAATGCTGATAGCGAGCAATTCGAACACGCCCAGGGCGGATTCCCGCTGCCGTCGAGATTTTACGACGTTTCAGCTATTACGACGTTCCAGGCAACCTGCCGCTCAAGGGGCGATTCAAAGCAAATGGCCGACGACGCCCGAAACACCGCCAAATTCGGGGAGTTATAAATTCGCAGCCGCCTTGCGAAGAGGTTTATTAATCTTCGTAATGGATTTCCATGATTTCCAGTTTCAGCGTTCCCTTGGGAATTTCGACTTCTACGACGTCGCCTACTTTTCCGCCGGCCAAAGCGATGCCGACAGGACTCGTGATGAGATACTTATCATTCATGTAATCCTCGTCACCGGAGCCTACGAAGGTGTAAGTTTCTTCGTCGTCTATGTCGAGGTCTTTGCAGGTGACGGTAGCGCCGAGCGAGACGGTGGAGCGGTCGATTTTGCTTGTATCGATGATATTGGCCCGAGCCAGCTTGCTCTTCATGTGGTTGATTTTGGCTTGGAGCTGGCCTTGAGCTTCGCGTTGGGCGTGGTACTCAGCATTTTCTTTAAGGTCGCCTTCGGCGCGCGCCTCCGCGATCTTTTCGGCGATTGCGGGCATGACTTCGTTTTCGAGACGTGTAACCTCTTCTTTAGTTCGGTCGTAAGCCTCTCGCGTCATCGGCACATAGTCCATCCTGAAA
>JBLHLE010000852.1:0-4079 GCA_047620805.1 Pirellulaceae bacterium | reverse complement strand
AATCTGGTCGTTCTCAGTCTGATCGCGTCCCACGACGACTTTGGTCTGCTTGTCCAAGCGGAAATGTCGTCCAATATTGAGCAGCTCGAAATCCCAACGGCCCTTCTCGGGCTCGTTGCGGATCAAATCGTGAACAGTGCGAGAAAACTGTGGTTCGGTGAGCGAACAGCCGGTCGACGGAGTGGGAATATCTTTGAGTCCCAACTCGTGTGCCAGTCGAATGAGTCCCTTGCGGCTGCGGCCAAAGAATCCATACAGTTTTTCGCGATCGACCCAACCTTCGCGTTCCGGGAGCGTCGGCTCCATGATTTTGGCGGACAGCGGTCGCAACAACAAATCCTCCAGGTCAGACTTTTCAGAAATGATCGCCAAGTCTTTGCGCTTTTGACTCATCGGTCGCTGCCCCATAACCTCGCCGCTGATAATGAACTTCGCATCGACCTGTTCCATAAACACCTTTGCCTTCTCAAACATGTAGATGCGGCAATCGACGCATGGATTTGCCCCTTTACCGTAACCAAATTGAGGCTTTTTAATCAGTTCGAGATAATCATCCTCTTGCCCGACAACGGTTAGTCGAACACCGATGTCGCGGGCCGCGTGGGCCGACAAATCTTGGCAACAGGTGAAGATTGTCTTGAAGTTTAATGCTTCGACTTCAATGCCCTGCTCCTGCATGAGACGAATCGCGAGCATGCTGTCCAAACCGCCCGAGAGTAGTGCAACACAACGCATCTTTCTGCTCATCTTTCTGTCATGACGGCCGCAACCGAAAAATAACGAGGACACGGTTGAATTCAACTGTCCTCACACATTGACCAGGCTTCGCAATCTACTCTGCCCCGAAACATCTACTCATCATTAAATTTGGCTTCTTCACCATTCATTTCCAACAGAGCGTTACAAGCAGCGCGTTGTTCTGCCTCTTTCTTATTTTGCCCCCAGGCGGACCGGTAGCATTTCCCCCCCACTTGAGCCGAAATCAAGAAACACTTGCTGTGATCGGGGCCCTTTTCATCGAGCAACTGATAGATCGGCGTCGCTCCGAATTCGCGTTGAGCGTACTGCTGTAATTGACTCTTAAAGTTTCCTCCAACCTCACCCGCCACAGCGGATTCGACCTCGGCCTCAATGTGTCGCAAGATGAAGTTGCGGGCATCCTGCTCGCCGCCATCCAAGTAAATTGCTGCGACTAGTGACTCGAAAACGTCTGCTAACAAAGAGCGAGGGTACTTGGCGGCGGTCGCCATTCCTTTGCCCACGATCAAGAATTGTGCCAATTCAAGCCGCTCGCTGATGCGGGCACAAGTCTGCCGGCTAACCACCACCGACTTCACTTTGGTAAGGTCGCCTTCGAGATATTCGGGATAGGTGCGGAATAACAATTCACACACAACCAACCCAAGAATGGCATCGCCGAGAAACTCCATTCGCTCGTTGGAGGCCAAGCGATGATTCGCGCCCGACGCATGGGTGAGCGCCGCGACCAAGAGCTCCTCGTTCTTGAATTTGTACTCCAAGATCGCTTCGCACGCAGCTAATTGCTCAGCGCGCGACTCAGGTGTCACTCCGAAGGATCCGTTTGACATGATTCTATTTCTATTTTCATTTGCGCTAAAAGGGTCGAAACCCCGATGAAACCAACCTTCAATCCGCTGGCATTTTCTGCCAGTGGCCTGATGGCGAGTACCGGAGCGCAAACCTCACAGGGGCTGACTACCACCCAGACGTTCACGCTCGAGCTGACAAATCGCCATTTCCACTTGAAATCGGAATGGACGACGTTCTCGATCCGTGAATGATACCTTGGAACGGACCAAACCGGGAACTCCAATGTTGGAAAAAGCCCAATTCCGAAAGGCACGACTTCTACTGGTTGAGCTCTGCAACAGCGGGTCTAGCGATGATCAAATACGTCAGCCCACCCGCCAGTCCAAAAAACTGGTCTTTCATCGTGTTAGCAACGCTCCGCTGAGCTCCCAGCTCAAGAACGGTATCCGCCAAAAACTCGGCGAACTCCCATATGACGGTGCTGATTCCGACAAGTTCCCCGACCGCTATATAGAAAATGGTCGCCGATCCCACCCGCCACTCAGCTTCCGCGCCCATCGTTCGCAGCGTCACGGTAAAGAAATGAGCGATCGCGACACCACCAATAAAATGCATCGGCACGTCAAACCATGTAAACCGGTCATAGACATTGAAGCCAAGCGTCAACACACAGTGAACAAGGAACACGATCGCCGGTGCAGGAACGGCGCACCAAAATGCTTTAACCATCCGCCTTAAAACCATTTACGTGAACAACCTATGAAGTAGTTATGTTCCTCAAAGCCACATAGCAGCCAACTTTGCCAGTTTTTCTAGTTCCCAACAACCTCGAAAATATCCGCAGTCTTACCGTTTATTCGCCAACCCCTCAGCTTCTCAAAATCGGTAAGGTGTTATTTAAATTGACTCTACGCTTGCAATTTTCCGCGGAACACCCCATAAACGACATAAAGGTCCAAAACTCCTTTTAGGTGCGGCATGATTTCTCAGACAGTCGAATACGCATTACGAGCCATCGTGACGATCGCCCAACACGACGGAACCGCCTGTACTGCCAAGCAACTGGCGGCGATCACTCGCGTTCCTGGCCCCTACCTGTCCAAGTTGATGCAAGGATTAGTTCGCTCCGAACTCGTCGCATCGAAACGAGGACTGCACGGCGGCTTCGTGCTGACGAGACCGCCCACCGAACTGACGATCTGGGAAGTAGTCGACGCTGTCGAACCGTTCAAACGGATTCGGGAATGTCCGCTGGGAATTTCATCGCACGGTGGTACCCTTTGCCCTCTACACCGTCGTCTCGACAATGCGATGGGAATGGTTGAAGAATCCTTTCGGCAGTCCACAATCGCAGACTTACTTTCACAGCCGGGCAGCGTGACGCCGCTGTGTGAAGACGGCGATGCATTCTCGATCGATATGAGCAAAACATCTGGCGGTAAAGCGGCTGCCGGCGATAGGCCCGAAGATGCCAACGCTTGATCAGATGTTTGCTACGCTGACTCCACAACATGGCCTGCCCTCCGCGTCGCCCCCTATTGTCGTTTCGCGTCTTGTCGTTTCGCGTCTTGTCGTTTCGCGTCTTGTCGTTTCGCGTCTTGTCGCTCCGCGTCTTTGGCGTTCAAATGTGTAGCTCGCCAGCAGGTTGCTGGCGAGTTTCGACGGCGCACTATTGATCGGACGGGACATTGAAACGCGTTCACATTATCGGCGGTAAAAATCACGGCAAGACGACTCTCGTCGTCGACCTGGTGCACGAGCTGAATCGACTTGGCAAATTAGTGGGAACGATCAAGCACACGCATCACCACCACGAGTTAGACACGCCCGGCAAGGACTCACATCGACATCGCGAAGCCGGTGCCGCGGTGGTAGGAATTGCGTCGGTGGCCATGAATGCTGTCTTCTGGCCACCGGAGAACAATCCGACTGCCGAGGACTCCGCTGGCGATGGAGCACATAGAGTCGACGGATCGCCAATCGCCGCTAGAGAGCAAAAATACGCGCCGTTCGCTCCGCTTTTCAAAAAGTGTGACGTCGTGCTCGTCGAGGGTGACACGCAAACATCTGCAACGAAGCTGGAAGTCTGGCGGGCGGAAGTGGGGAGTGAACCACTCGCATTTGCCGATCCGTCCATTGCCGCCATCATCACAGACGACGTCCACGGTAAGGACACGGCTGTTCCAAGTTGGTCGCGTCAGGACATCTTAGCCTTGGCCGAAAAGATTCTGGCGATCGATTAACGCCCTACAGTGCGATTCGGTGCACGCGAGTGCCAGTGCCAGTAGGCGAGTGAGAATGAACAGCCGACGAAGATCCGTCGCCTGACGCATTGAAAACAAAACGCCCGGCGGTCGCTTCGATGTTCGAAGTAGCGCCGAGCATTTTTTGTTTCAACAATACCTTCCCATCAGGAGGGCCAAACAAGTTCTATAACTCCTTGATGTAGATATTTCGGAAGTAGAGTGTATTTCCGTGGTTCTGCAATTCGATTTGTCCAGTCGCGTAAATCGGCTTACCTCGTTCCC
>JBLHLE010000851.1:0-4092 GCA_047620805.1 Pirellulaceae bacterium | reverse complement strand
AGGTAAGGTGAGGCAGTCGAGTGTCGATTTCAATTCGCCAGCTTCCAATGCGGTAGACGGTAACCACGACGGCCGCTTCGGTTCGTGTTCCTGCACAAAGTTGGAGCCGAACGCATGGTGGGAAGTTGATCTGGGCGGCGTGTTTCCAATCGATAGTGTGGCTGTCTGGAATCGCACCGATTGCTGCCCAGAACGGCTCGACAACCTCACCATTGGTATTCTCGATGAACAGCGGAAGGTGGCTTCCCAGCGAGTTGTGAAAAAGGCGCTGGCCAGAAACGCACTGCCCAGTGACGCGGTCGACACCGAAGCTGCCTCTAAAGAAGTAAAACTCCGCTTTGCACTAGAAACCGATTCGGTTGCCGCATTGCAATTTGAAGGCCGAGTGCCAAGCGTGATCGAAGTGGTGGCCGCGGAACTGATATCCAGCGATGCCGGTAAAGCAGTTCCCATCAAGTTGGTCGGCGACAAGAAGTTGAAATTGAACAAACTTCCAGTGATTCTGGGATTGGACGCGGCGATTAAGGTTTCAAAAGGGCAGAGCATTCAGCTAACATTGCGGGCGGCCGAGATTGATGGCCTGCGAATCACCACGACCGACAGCGAAACCGCAGCTCTACGCGCTTCGATACCGCAGGAAGAAGCTAAACGGCTGGTGCATTTTCGCGGTCAGTGGCCCGGTTTCAGCGGTGCTCGTCAAATACAGAAGCAGTTGCTGGCTGAGAAAAAACAGATCGAGGCGACGTCTCCGTTGAGCATGATCGCTGCCGATATGGCCAAGCCGCGATCAAACTACCTGCTCGTTCGCGGCGAGTACGACAAGCGAGGAGAAGTCGTGCAGACTTCGCCGCCGGCCAGCATTATGGCGGTAGCCGATGACTTGCCAAGGAATCGCCTCGGTCTCGCGCGGTGGTTAACGGATCCTAAACACCCGCTCACTGCACGCGTTGCGGTCAATCGTTATTGGCAGATGATCTTTGGCGTCGGCATCGTGAAGACGTCCGAGGATTTTGGCACTCAGGGGGACCAGCCGAGTCATCGCGAGTTGCTCGACTATCTGTCGGCCGATTTCGTCGAATCCGGATGGGATGTGAAACGGTTACTACGGCAATTCGTGCTGTCGGCAACGTACCGTCAAGGCAGTTTTAGGGCAGCGGAAATTGCCACTCGCGACCCCGGTAATCGGTTGCTTTCGCACGCCCTTCGTCGACGACTGCAGGCGGAATTCGTCCGCGATCATGCTTTGGCAATTAGCGGTTTGCTGGTCGAGAAAAATGGCGGGCCGGGCGTGCATCCGTATCAGCCGGCGGAGTTGTTTGGGAGAAACGCCATCGGCTCCTCGAATGCGAAGTTCAATCAGAGTAGCGGGGACGATCTTTACCGCCGTAGTCTTTACACGTATTGGAAACGGCAGATACCGGCAGCAAACATGCGAATTCTCGGGGCCGACGGCCGCAACAACTGCCGCACTCGGCGCGAGCGGACCAACACGCCACTGCAAGCGCTAGTGCTACTGAACGATCCGCAGTTCGTTGAAGCCGCGCGAGTTATGGCGGAACGCTCGATTCGCGAGGGTGGTGCATCGCCGTCCAAACGGTTGGCATTCGCTTTCCGTTTGGCGACGTCGCGTCGCCCTCAACAGCGGGAAATGGTTATCCTTCTACAGGAGTTCAACGATCGGCTAAAGGAATTTCAGGCCGCACCTGAAACGGCGAAGAAGTATTTGGCCGGCGGTGGGCATCGCCAGCCGCCAGAGGATTTGGACAGCGCTGAGTTGGCTGCCTACGCTGCCGTCTGCAGCCTCATATTCAACCTGGATGAAAGTCTCTCGTCGAGTTAGCGGCGGTGATCCTGCGTCGAGTCGCCGGTACATTGGCTTTTTGAAATCGCATATCTGCGTACTCTGCTTAGAATGGTTAGATTAGATATTCTGCTCGGCCGTGGTTATGTTAGCCGGCTTACAAAATTGTATTAACTGTGATCTGTGTTTGGAGCAGAACCGACCCTACTTTTGAGGCAACAGTTTCCTTGCAGGCACCGTTGAGTTACGATTTCGTGTAGATTGGGAGCGGTAGAGAGTCGTGTGAACTGACCAATACAACAAATTCGGTTTCAAGGAGAAAAACCAGTGAGTATCGCAACTCAAATAAAGAATGAATTGAACCTGCCGTCGTTCACTGTGCAGGGATATCTGCAAGACTTGACAGACGAGCAACTATTTATTCGTCCACACGAAAAAGCTAATCATATCGCCTGGCAACTCGGCCATCTTATCGCCTCGGAACACAATCTTAACAATATGGTGTGTCCCGACTCGATGCCAGCTTTACCGGCGGGATTTGCCGAGAAGCATTCCAAGGAAGCCTCTGCCAGCGATGATCAAAGTGCCTTTTGCACCAAAGACGAATACATGTCAGCCATGGCAGAGCAGCGAGCCGGTACATTGGCATTGCTCGAAACATTGAGCGACGAAGATCTAGAGAAGCCTGCGCCGGAGATGATTCAGAAGTTCGGTTCGACTGTCGGTGCCGTAATCGCTGGCCAATCCTCGCATTGGATGATGCACGCCGGACAATGGGTCATCGTACGCCGCCAGCTTGGCAAAGATCCTTTGTTCTAAACCAATCTCCCTCCATCCGCAGGGAGGATACGATATGGAAAGGTACAGCCGTAGATGAACGCGCCGCGAAGAAAAATTCGATTCGACGACTGGGATGCAGTGATTGCCGACGTGGAAGTGCTTGGGGCAAACGGCTACGAGCACGCCAGCTACGGGAAATTGTCTCTCGGGCAAATCGCATCTCATCTCGCAAAAGTTCTCGATGGCGGGGTCGACGGCTTCGAGAAGATCGCTGCGTGGCCGATGCGAATGATGCTTCGTCTTTTTGTCCTTAAAAGTATGTTGCGTCACGTGCCGACTAATATGAAAATCCCTGCGCCGCCGTCACTTGCTCCACCTGAGCAATGTGACGACGACGAGGGGATTGAGAAGCTGCGGGTTGCGATCGCGAGGTTTCGCAGTCACGAAGGCGAGTACCAGCCGCATATCGCTTTTGGCAACCTGACTCGCGATCAATGGACGCACCAACAATTCTGGCATTGCGAGCATCATCTTAGTTTCCTGTTGCCCAAAGAGTCGGCCGGCAGTTGATTCGGCTCGGCGCAGATCAACGACTTCGTTGATGCGCTATTGGCGAGCCAATCAGACAGGCTGCCTGGGATTCGAGAACACCTCGTAACATAGCCTGCCAGGATGTGCCTTCGTATGTTGAAAAAAATCAACATCATCTTCACGTCAGTGCTTGATCTACAATTCCCGTGATTTGGCGACGGGCATTTATTTGCTTTTGGGCCCAGGTGACCTATGTTTGAGGTGCCGACCATTGCATTCGCATACTTATCTAGTGGGTTGGCCCCAAAACTCATCTTCTCGCGAAATCAATTCTCAAAAAGAGATGTGCCGTCTCAACGAGGAAGAAGCTATGCGCTTAAGTAGTGAATTACAGGTTCAGCTAATCAGAACAATGTCTTATGAGACGCTCGAATGTCGTCTGGCGATGACCATCGATTCGATTGGCGACGACCTACCGATAGATCAACACTCATCGCCGACCCTGGAACTTCACGGTTCGCTAGAGTCGGTGGTCGAAGCTCCATCTCTCGTGCTTCACGGCATCGGCAGGTAGTCGAATCGGTTCCGGCAATGGTGACGCACAGCATCCATCAGGTCGTCGAAGAGGTGTCGATGAATTGGGAAGCCCCAACACTCGTTGCGCACGGCGAACTCAGCTCCATCGTGGAAGTTCCGCCGTTGATGGCACACTACGAGCTCTCTCCCGAACTGATGATGCATGGCGAACTGGATGTTCCAGGGCTAATCCAGCCGGGGCAGTTCCAACCGGGCGGCAACCTTCAGAGCATTGGGAGCCAAGGCGAAACTGTCCAGCCTGTCGGCGACTTTCAGCTGGAAGACCTTTTCGAGATTGATAGCGACAGCGATCTTTCGACTAGCCTGAGCGACGCTCACGAGACGACTGGCGTGAATTTCGTGCATGACAACTATGGACTCGGTGGTTGCAGTCCCGGCCTGGC
>JBLHLE010000850.1:0-4093 GCA_047620805.1 Pirellulaceae bacterium | reverse complement strand
TTTCGGAAGTGATTCCACCGTGAAGCGAAAGTACCTCTGATCGCTTTCATTTCCTACCAGGTGGACCATTCCGTCGTGGACGACGACGGCCGATGGGTCTTTGGGGAGTTTTGCCATGTGATTGCCCTTTGCTGATTCAGAATTCCATCGCCTGCTGGGAACAGGACCAATGTTTGGTGTCAGTGTTTGCGGTTCTCGTGAAACGTAATTTTGATCGTTTGCGGTGGCAAAGGCAATACACTTCAGTGCGGAGTTAACATTCACTGTTGGATGGAGCAGATTTGTCGTTCGGAAATTAGGGAAGAAAGGTTTAGGCAAGAAAACTGAGAAGACGGAAATGAAGAGAAGACGGATATGAGTAGGAGAGAGAGGTCAAGATGTTGATTGCGCGCTTGACGTAGGCACTCAGGGAGTCGATCATGCAACGGTGAACTCGCAGATCGTGTGCTCGCTGCGGTTGTTATATGAGGTGTCAGGGAGCGAACGAGCTCGTTTTGAAATGGTCGTTTAGAAATGGTCGTTTAGAAATGGTCGTTGTGATTGGGATGAAGAGTTCATCACGGGAGCCCAAATCGGGAACGCAAATCGGGAGCGTAGAAACATGGCAGTGAAGTCGGCCGTTCGAATCGATGGGGCGAGTCGCAAACGGCGGCTTAGCACTCGCGCGAGATCGATTCTGCGAGTAGAGTTGCTTGAGTCTCGTTGTATGTTGGCCGGTAATGCTTGTGACAACGTCGTCGAGGCGAATGAGTATTCTCTGGTTTACGAGCTGGCCGTTGATCCGGCTACGTTTTCTGCGTCGCAATACTCCGTGGATGACGCGGCTAACTTCGCCGCAGGAAACTTCGACCGGATTGCCTACTACGTTGAACTGGATTCCGTCGCCATGGGGAATCAGTGGGTGTGGGTATCAATGGACGCCTTTACTCGCGACGCCTCACAAATCGGCGTGCCAGCGCTCAGCACGAACGCATTCTTTCAACAGTCGTTGGAGAATCTGAACGTCCGCTCCAACAGCCCGAATGTTACGGAAGCGACGAGCGTGACGGGCAACATAGAATTTTGGCCGAGTGATTATTCGGCGGGGAATACCGCGGGAGTGCCGGGGGCAAGTGACGCCGTCTACGACTTTGGCGATGGCGGAGCGTCATTGACGAGCGGTTATGGATCAATGCAGATCCATAATTCGTCGGCCAGCGAGACGTTATTTGCTTACAACAATTGGAACAATGCGACCGTTAGCGACCTTGGGATCGGCAACTCGCCAGCAGGCGAACTCGACTGGACCATTGCCGCAAATGGCTCGACCTACACCGCGCGGTCGATTCAAGTGTTTGTGCGACCAGCCGATCCACCTTCTCCCGCACCCGCTCCCCAACGAATCGTTACGCTGGTTCCCGAAGCAGCTGAATATCACGTCGTTCACGAGTTGCCAATTCAGCAGTCTCCGTTTATTTCAGCGCACTATTCAACTGACGACTCAAGTTTATTCCGGGACGCCAAATTTGATCGAGTCGCCTATTTCCTCGAGTTGGAGTCGGCGGCGTTTGGTACGCAATGGGTCTGGGCCGCTCTCGATGCATTCACGGAGGATGCTGCCGAGATCGGGGTTCCCGGAACGTCGGTCACTCAAGGACCCGGCAGTAACTTGGACGTCATCTCTAACGTCGCGGGCGTGACTAATGGTCACGGATTCGCCGCAGCGGAAATCGAGTTTTGGCCGACCAATTACGCCGCTACGAATTCGCGGAATGTACCTGGAGCGAGTGCACAGATCTACGATTTCGGCGATTCCCGGCAGGCGGCTGGAACGTATGGATCGATGCAGATCCATAACGTCACGTCGGGCGAGGTCGTATTCGCCTACAACCGCTGGGGAGCACTTACGGGTGAAGTTGGAATCGGCAACAACGCCAACGGCCATACCGATTGGACGTTCACTGACAACTCAAGTATTTACACGGTCAAACAACTAACCACACTGGTCCGTCATCAGCCGGGCGATGCTCGACTCGTAGCCAACTGGCCGTTCGATACAGATTTCAATGACCGGTCGGGCAATGCGCACCACGGCACACCTGGGGGGCAACCGATAGCCGGAGCGGTCCAAGTCGCGAGTCCCTTGGGCGGTGGATACCTGCAGCTCGATGGCGTCGACGATTTCGTTGCAGTCGAACCGCTGATTACGGACAGCTCCTATGCAAAGGCCGCGTGGGTTCGGCTCGATTCGGCTCGCCCAGATCCAGTGGCTAGTATCTACTCTGGCGATGGCGATCAAAGCCACCGCTTCTTTGTCGACACCAACGTCGATCGTGGTCTCGCGGCCAGCAACAATGGCGTTGCCCAGGTCGAAGACACAAATGCCTTCACGC
This sequence comes from Pirellulaceae bacterium, assembly GCA_047620805.1. Classification (GTDB taxonomy): domain Bacteria; phylum Planctomycetota; class Planctomycetia; order Pirellulales; family Pirellulaceae; genus JBLHLE01. The sequence goes on along the minus strand of JBLHLE010000850.1, from coordinate 1,721 downwards.
AGGATGCTTGGATACACGTCGCGGTTAGCTACGACGCAGTGATTGACCAGCTTGTGCTTTATCGAGATGGGCAAGTGGTGAGTCGCAGTGCGGGGCCGGTTGGCACAGCGGCGGCAAGCTCGGTCGCCGATTTGATTGGCGCTTATGGTGGCGACCCGGTTCCCGGTGACCCGTTCCTCGGCGACCCGTTCCTCGGCGACCCGTTCCTCGGTGGGCAGTTGGACGACGTGGTCGTTTGGGATAACGCGCTTTCCGATGCGAAGATCGCAGAAGTCTACCAAGATGGGCTCAATGGACAGCCAGTCTTCGATCCACCTGGAGTTCCGTCCGGCCTGATTGTCGACGACTTCAATCATCTTCAGGTCGACTTGCATTGGGATTCGCTGCCGGAAGCGGACGAATATGTGCTGCGCCGCGATGGTGTTGTGATCGCGCGATTGGATGACACGGATTTTAGCGACGCGACGGTCGCCCCCCACACTTTGTATTCGTACGATGTCGCCGCAGAGGACTATCGCGGCCGCTCAAGTTTTTCGGCGGCGATCAATGTGACCACGTTGGAACTACCTCCGTCGGTAACATTCATCGAACTACCCGCCGACTCGCAATTGTATCCGCGAGACCGCGACGCAAATTCTGCTGAGGTCGCCATCGTCGGCACGGTCGACTCGGGAACATTCGATAGAATTGTGCTGCGAACCTATCGCGACGGTGTACCATTTGGCACTGAAATCATTGAACCGCTGCAATACGTAGATGGCACCGCGGCATTTGACTTGCGAGTTGATATCGTCGCGGAACTCAGTTCATACGATTTTGAACTGCTTGTTGCCGACGGGCCAGTTTTTGCCGAACTGGCGAAAGTAGATAACGTAGTGGCCGGCGATATCTTCTTGGTGCAAGGTCAGTCGAACGCCGACGCTCAGCAGTATTCCGGAACCGCCAGCGGAAATGAAGGACCTTTCCTACGAACATTCGGGATTAACTCCAGTGTGTCGACGACTACGACCTCCAACACACAGTGGCAGCAGGCCGCTGGTGACGGTAGCAACGGCATCGTGGGTGGGATTGGTCAATGGGCAGTAGGTCTCGGACGGCAACTTGTCGACGAGTACCAAATTCCGATCGCGATTCTTAACGGAGCTCATGGTGGACGACCGATCGGCTTCTTCCAACGCAATGACTTAGATCCACTCGACCTGAATACCAACTACGGTCGGTTGTTGTATCGCGCCGAGTTGGCAGATGTGGCGGATTCCGTTCGCGGGATTCTGTGGTACCAGGGAGAGAGCGATAACGGAGCCGGCCAAATCCATGAAGACGGCTTCGTCGAACTCTATAACGACTGGCACGCCGACTATCCGGAAGTCGAGAAGGTCTACGTTCACCAGATCCGCGTCGGTTGCGGCGTCGTCGATGTCAATGTCGATTTACGGGATCGACAGCGACGGCTGCAGGATCGGTTCGACGATATCGTCGTCGTGTCGACCACGGGAATTGACGCGCACGACGGCTGCCACTACGCCTACGCCAATGGCTACGAGGAGATTGGTAACCGGGCATTTGCTCTCGTTGCTCGCGACCTGTACGCCGCCCAACCAGTTGCTAACATCGAATCCCCAAATCTCGCTGGTGCGTACTTCACCAGCCCAAACTATGACGAAATTACGCTCGTTATGCGCAACGCGACCGACACGCTAGTGTTTGACAGCGGGGCCGCA
>JBLHLE010000849.1:0-4096 GCA_047620805.1 Pirellulaceae bacterium | reverse complement strand
CACCACAACGGGAAACCAGTGGAAACAGTGAACACAAAGCTCAACCTAACCAACAGAGACTCCAATCTACTCGCCCTGAGTCGCTTCGCGATCACCTTCCATTTTTCGCGACGCGGGTTTTTATTGGTAGAATCTTTCGCAGCTCAGAGTAACCGCTTCGTTTATGGCGGTGTCGTAAAAACCTTCCGGCAGAGAATCAAGGGGCATAAAACCCGACGTTTTCGCCATCTTCTTGGCCGCGAATTGCCAACTGTGACAAGACTGTGCCAAACTCGTTCGCTAGCCTCCTTCAAACAAAGTAGTTAATCGTCCGAACCACCGTGATCGGGACTTTCTGCTGACTCCAGTTGCCGCATATGGCTGAGTGACGCGGCGTCATTTGCATGGTAATAGTAATTCGTCATCCGCGGAGTGCCGTGCCCGAGCCAATTCATAACAGACAGCTGTGGCACATTGAGGTTAGCACATTTAGAGACAAAATAGTGGCGGAATCCGTGAGCAGTTAACCTCATCACGTCTTTGTTGCCGACGTCCTCAGCGACTTTGGGGAGTACGTGAGCTCGCAACGTGTCGCCAAAGGTATCGTTCCGCAGCTTGCCGCCGCGGGGACCATACAAGATGTGGTTGCCAGTTCTTGGTATCGATTTCAGGAGCTCCGCCAATTCTCGGTGGATCGGAACCTTCCGGCTCTTGCGCGTCTTTGTGGTCCGCTTCTTCGTTTCTCCCGAGCGCTTCATGAATGATTCGTCACGGACCTTCAGAAACTCGTAGTCGCGATCGATGTCTCGCCATTCGAGATCACGGGCTTCACCAAAGCGGAGCCCCGCAAACGATAGCAAACTGGTGGCTCGGTAAAGCCAAACGAGCGTTTCGTCTTCTCGGCAGATCTTTAAAATCGCGTCGATTTCGTGTTGGCTCGGAGAAAATGTCAGCGATTGCTTAGGACGACGTAGTGGATACTTAAATCCAAACTTAGCGTCGAGTCTATTCTCATCGATCCAGAACTGGTGGAGCGACTTGAGCAATACCATTTCCGTCACGATTGAAGAGAGCGAAAATTCCTTCTCTTCAAGAGTTCCAACATACGCGTCGAAGTCGAGAACAGAAAGCTGACTTGCGTATTTAATACGGCGATCGATCGCGAAGGAGATGAATTTGTTCAACACTTGATTGTATCTACCGAATGTCGAAGGCTCGACACCGCCAACAGATTTTGGACGAGACTTATGTTTGCGGAATAGTTCAATTCCTTTCTTAATGGTCAGTCCAGATTCCGGTGCCTCGGGAATCCTGTCGATTAGCCCAAGTTTGGCCGCTTGAACTGCGTCGAGCTGATGAACTAACTTGCGAGCGTCGTCTTCTTCTTTGACTCCGAGCGAATGTCGTCCAGCATCCAATTCGTTGGATCGTCCATCGGCTTGCCAAACGCCGTTACGCTCTCTCAGTCGCCAAACAAAATAGCGGCACTCCACGATTATTGCCTGCCTGGTTTTTGGCATAGTATTTCTCCTTTCTCTATCTTGTCCACTTTGGTTTTGGCCCAGAGATCTGATCAAAATCAGACTCTTCACTCGATTGAGGCGGGGCTGAAGAAGGGCTTTCCGAGGGGATGGGTGGCAAACCTAGCGCAATGCGAGGTATTTTGATTTTTTTGTGCTTACCGAACTGAATGTGCGGAAGCGACCCATCGGCGATCCGTCGGCGGATGGTCGAAGGCGAATCGCCAGTGACTGCTGCGAATTCCTTAATGGTGAAGAAGGCTTGGTCGTCGGCGGACATGAAAAATCATTCTTAGGCGAAAAAGTGATAAAGGATCACTCTCTCCCTGTTACGGAATAATGTTCACGTTATTTCTCAAGCCGCAGATCCTGCCGGTGATCGGCTGAAGGGATGAGTAAAATTGGCGGCGGAGCCTGTCGATTTGTCCTCTCAGATAGCGGGTTCAGGTCGCCGAGGCGAGGAAGGACGATGCTTAGATCCAGCATGTTTGTAGAAATGAGAGCTGTTAGGCCAAGCTAGAATAGCCCCTCAGTCTTACGTGCGCGAATATGCTCGACTAATTTTGTGCTGTCCAAGCCAAGTTCGCACACAATTTCCTCGTCGTTTTTACCATCCGCGATAAGCTGCCTGATGTTAATCAAGAGAATGTGAGCATCCTCGTTGTCGGTCGCATTCATCTCAATAATTGACCGCTTATCGGGATTTCTATTCAAGACGGACTCCGGTATGTCACGTCGTGTCTGAGGGTTTAAAGGTCGCGATTTAGCCGCCGTGCCAATTTCACCAAATAGATCAGAAAGCTTCAACAGGCCAAAGGCTGCAAGCCAATTGTCGATCGAATATTCATGGCCCGTAATAAGTTCAAATGCCCGTTTGTATTGAGAATGAACTGTTTGTATCGGCAGCCGCTTCTCTTGCGCGATTTCCTTCAGCGATCTTTCGCGTGTTCGATGATAGAAACCCTGATACCACCCCTCTCTTTGATCCCAAATATCGAGATACTGCTCGTGTTTTTCCGATCGATCCCGTTGGTCACTCAATCCCCGTTCTGCCTTCCAGGACTTCAACAGACTGTCGAGTGCGTCTTTAACTTGGCGGGCAGAACTGGCAGGATTGACGGAAACAATTGGTTCGTTGGGGTAGCTATCGAGTGCCTCGTGTTCTAGTTGATAGAGTTTCCCCAACGCTTGTGACTGGTAGGGCTCAATACCTTCCTTGTCTTCCCGACAAGCCTCCATCAAAGCGATACCAACGTCTCCTACGACATCCTTTGGTAAGAACGCGATCAGCAGTCCAGCGAGGCCACGCAATGTAATTGGATGGACTGCTCCGGACAGCCAAGCAGCGTTCATGGATCCTTCATCCAGTTGATCGAATTCAATCGACGGATCAATGGTGGGGCCCGAGACTCCTATCGCGGCAAGGAAAACTCTTGATAGTTGTTCGAGGTCTTTCGTCAGTTGTTCTTCCACGTCTTGGGGCAGATCCAATGACTGGACATGCAGTTTCCAATACGTAACGTACGTTGGATGTCGGCGCGTAACTTCCCATCGAATTTTTACCGGCAAGGATCTGAGTTGATACTCAGGTCGCCAAAAGACGTTCGGAGGGGAGAATCGATTGGTATTTGGTGTATTCAATGTTCCTCCTCCAATACATAGCGTGCTTCATCATCTTATTATGACACGATTCTCTCGGAAATTTAGCCCGACGCAAGGAAATAGCAGATTGAGCCAACGTTAAGGCCGACATCGTCAGCGGAATACGCGAGTGTAAGGAATCGCAACTGGAAAATTCGGCAATGTCAGGGGCAATCGACTCGATGAAATACGGCGAGTAGTCTAACGGTAACAGGTCGTGGTGTTTCCGAACGGTTCCTCGCAGATCTGCGGCGATCATTCAAAGTCCAGCGATCGGCACAGCTAGCATCTGCTGGATACCTGGCTAATTCGCGTCGTTGCCTCTCGATGCTATATCTCCTCCTAAATACTCAACCACGACTCGCGCAATTCTCGATCACGCGTAATCTATCCGCAAGTTCGTAAGATCGCATAGCTATTTCATTACCACTTGATTATGACACGAAAAGAGAAGGAATTTAGGTTGCCGAAATTACAACTTGGACGTTCGCGAGCCATCACGTCTTGCAAGTAGATCGTTTTCCGCAAGATAGATTGAATCGCGTTTGGCGCCGCCGGAATCACCATCGACATAGGAGTCGTCCAACTGCCGTCGCGTCTAAAAACACTCGCGTCTAGAATGTTGCACGGCTACGGCCAATAGCTAAAGATCTCTCACTTTATAGTGACGCATTTTCGACGAAAATTAAGCAAGTTGGCCGGAGACAATTCAAGCGAAGTACTCTCAAGTCCTATGTTATCGAACTGAAATTGCAAATGCACCGATATGGCCTAATGGCAACGATTGCCGAGAGAAACTAGTTGCGCTCATGACACGCCCATCTTGGGGCGCACTCGACTCGTTCGAGAAGGTGTAGGTGTCGCGAACGAAGCCAGGATCGCTCAGCCGCGTTCCTCGATCGCTTGAACAAGAATACCGAGTGTTTTTCGCATTGCCGTTGCGCCTTCGACAAGTT
>JBLHLE010000848.1:0-4100 GCA_047620805.1 Pirellulaceae bacterium | reverse complement strand
TTTCGTTTCGCCGATTATCAAATGACCAGCAGTCAACACGTGTCCAGCATTGCCGACGAGCACGCCAGTGCCGCGACGCCCGCCGATCTCGACGGTTACCGTTGCTGACACTCCATCCTCAAAGGCGCGTCGATAGCGGGGACGCAGAGCTTTGAAGTTGGTGGATTCGGCGGCTGGTGCACCTGTAAATGCGAAGCCCTCCTGAGTTCTTGCCAGAAAGACATGATCGACGAATGCGTGACCGCCAGCGGGTACGTGCAACGTCAAACCCGTTACGTTCAACTCTCCGTAGTCGGCGAACAGGTCTCGCGTAATCACTATCCAGTCGTCGGGCAGTGGCATCGGCCAGCTCCGCCGGGCAATGCCGTAAGGTGGCTTGCCAAAGCTGCGGACACCAGCTTTATCCCACCAGATCGTGCCGCCAAACTGGGTCATCGCCCAACCATTGATAACCGCTCCTGGCCGGAGCCCAACGTGCGTTACATCGACCTCCAGTCGCACCCATTCACCCGTTTTTGGCAACGCACCCATGCAGATTCGGGTCGTCGTACCGTCGACACCTTGGGCGATGAGACTTTCACCCCAATAGGCTCGATGAATCCACTGACCTGTGTTCCATTCGAGCATGATTTGTCGAGGTGGATCGTTGGGGTCGAGATAGACATACGTGAAGAGTTTGTCGCCAGTATTAACTTCCAGGCCGGGTTCGGCGGCGGTGAAGTTATGTTGACCGAATTCCTTGGCTTGGCGGCGAACAGATGTCTTGCCGCTGAGGACTGGATTACCATCACCGGAAACCCAATGCCACGATTCGGCTGCTTCACTTCCGAGTGCGACGGCTTTGAGCGGTAGTTCGTCGTCAAACCAGACGAAGTCTTGTGCCGCTGCGTCTTGATTGCGAACTCCTGCGTCGTACCGCACAGCCACGGCGTCCGAGTTTTCATGTCGCAGTTCCAAGCAAATCTGGCCGCCACTTGGTTTGCGAATTGCAAATTGAAGATGACGGTACTCGCCCCATTGCGGATTTTCCCGCACTCGAATCGGCTCGTCCATGTTCAACGTGTAGAAGCCTTTCGCGGGTATGCGGGCAGCGAATTGCCCTGAGAAGGGAAGCACTTTCGCCGTCGTAGTCGCTTTTGGCGAGGTATCGTCGGCCGAGGCAAAACTACCGAAGTCTTCGAACAGCGGATATAGCATAGGCGGATGTGGATTGAACGAAACAGCCTGCCATTGGACGGGCGGCAGTGCCGGACGGGCGGCTTGAGTAATCTGGATATTTACTTTTCGACCACGATAACTCGCGAGGTCAACCATCAACGGCGCGGGGGGTTCGTCCTGCGAAATGGGAACAGGCATGCTGGCGATGATTTTATCGTCCACGCGGATTTCAAGTTCGGCTGCCGCAACATCGGCGGGTATTGGTCCGGTGGCTGGCGCGTTTCGATGCGCGAAGACAACGAGCCAGCGATGCTGGGCGTCGATTTCGATTTCGCGAGAAAGTTTCAGGGCGGTGTCGTGCACGTGGACGGCCGCTCGATAGATTTTTTTCTGCGACGCCGCCCCGCCGCTCAGAACATTCGTGAACGTGTAAGTTCCCGCGGGATCTAGCTGCAAATTCCAATTATCCCAGGCCAGCACCTGTCGACCTAGACGGCGACGAATTTCCGTCCGCAATTTCGCCGGATCCAGTTCCAGAATCGGCTCGACCCAATTGATCACATCCCGTATGTCAAACGGATCCGCTCCTGGCGGACGACCCAGGTGGACGGGATCGACTTCCAGAACCAATGTGTTGGTCGCATCGTCTGAAGCAGGCAGCGGAATGGGTCCGCTATCGAATAATCCTTTTTCTTTGCCAAGTAACAGCGGGCTTTCATAGAGCGGCTCGTCGTTCGAGTTAAGTCGAATCCGAGCCCGCGCACAGCCGCCGCTTCCGGCCTGTGCATCGAGTCCAACTGAGATACGCAGAGACCGGGCAGTGGTCGGTAATGGCAAGTACAGCTTGGCGACCGAATGAACTCCGAATCCCCAGCCGCGATCAAGTCCGCCGGATACCATCGGTCCACCGAATGCGTTGCGGTTTACACGCCAATTGGCCACTCGATCCTGAGCGTCGACTTGAGTTGGTTGAACCCGGTTCAAAGGAACTTGGTGAGGCGCAAACATTTGCCGCGTACAAACCGACTGTTGCATGATCCAAAACGTGTCCAACGACCACGCCGGTCTCAAGGCGTACCACGCATCGTTTGCATTGCTTCCGCCTACGGTCGAACGCGATTCGGAACTGGTTGCCAGTAAACCACTCGAAGTTTCAACTTGGAAAAGTCGAGATTCATTATCCGGGTCAAGTACTGCCAGTTCATCGTAGTACGTTTCCCAGGGATCCTGCTTTGATAAATGTATTTCAGCGAGGGTATCGAAGGTGGCGCGACGGGTTCCCCCTTCGACCAGCAAGAGGGCGAAATCCGCCCCAAAGCGGACGGCGCGAAAGCGGGCATTACTGCCATCGCGAAAAAATGCTACTCCCGGCTCGTAATTCGTAGCTCCGTTCTCGCGACGTTGCCATACCACTCGGCGAACGAAACGCTCAAAGACGCGTACCGTCTCGCGCTGGGCTCCGCCCAAATCCACTGCGACGTGTGGCCTGACCAGGAAATACGGGCGAGTTGGGTCGGCAAACGATTCCGCTTCACGACGCAGCCCAATTACCATTCCGGGCAAGCGATCGCCACCGATCATCTCGACCATGGCGCTGGGCTGATCGCCCGCTGTAAGTCTTCGATCGCGCAGCCAGACGTAGGGATTGCTCGGACTGGTGAGTGGTGTGCCATCCAGTTTCGGACCTGGTTGAGCAAGATGGAGATCAGTCAGTTCCGTTCCCTCAAGGCGCGAACCATCGGCGAATCGAGCAACATAGCGACCAAAGATGCCTGTCTGGGGCGCGGCATTGAGATTCGAACGAGTCCAATCGGCGAACATCACCAATAGACATGCGGCAACGCAAGTTATCGAGAGCAGAAAAGTCTTTGTTCGTTTCGACATGATCATTCTTGCGACGCCTCGGACAATTCGATGCCGCTCCAATATGCGTAGGCGGCGTCGCCCTTCGGTGCACCGTGTACGATCGTCATACTAACCGTTTGCCCTGAGAAATCGGACAGATCGATTGCCAATCGTTGCCATTGATCCTGCGGGTCGGGCAACAGTATGTGTTGTAGCATCACGATTCCATTGATTCGGACATTAAGTCTGGATGGTACAAGCGGCCCACAACTGACATTCAGATAGAGAAACGGTTTATCCGAGTCGGGTACGTCGACTCGGGCTGCCAGACGAGTAGGTTGAGTATGAGCTTTGGTCGACAGGACTGCGGAACGGCCGGCGAGTTCCACATGCAAACCCGTTTTGTCATCTGACATTCCAGAAAATATCGACCAGCCCGGCAGCACCCGATCCACACCGATACGCAATGCAGGAGCAATCGATGCGTCCGCTTCATAGCTGGCCCCGATATTATTGCGAGCTTCTGCAGGTGCCAATTCCAAAATTTTCCGCACAGCAGGAATACCACCGGCTTCGTCCAGCGTGGCAGTGCTGAGCCAGAGTCGATTGCCGCGCGCGACGATGGCTCCAGAGAGCGGTGTCTTAGCAGGCAGATTCAACAGTAGTTCGCTGGCGATCGGCCGACCGGTTTGCAAGTCGAGCCAAACCACGACTGGAACCTGCTCCGTGCCGACGAGCGGACGGTAGCAAACATAGCATAGATATTGCGATGCATTGGAAGGTGTTAAGCAAGAAACGACGTTCTGCGTGGCATGTCCCCACAGCAGGCGGCCATCGCTTGTATCGGCTTGGACGATGGCATCGGCACCGTGTACATATAGCCGATTGTTTGAGACGCCCAGTATCTTGCGCATGCCGGGGAGTGGTAAGCGCCAGAGTAACTCGCCAGTGTCGAGTGCTACGCAATTCACGCCCTGGTTGCCTTCAACGGCGCTATAGACGCGGTTGCCATCGACCACCGGCGGCTGCTGCCATTGTTCGTTTCCGTTGGTGTTTAACTGGGACGGCAGCTTAGGTTCTTGTCGCACCCACAGGAC
>JBLHLE010000847.1:0-4100 GCA_047620805.1 Pirellulaceae bacterium | reverse complement strand
AGACGATGGTGGCAAAGTAGGGTACTGCGACTAGTCCCAGAGTTACGAGGACAGTTGAGGTCGCTCCTATGTTTCCTAGCGAAATCAGCCCTTCCACGAACAACATCGTAAAACAACTCGCAAAGAAAGCGACGCTGCAAATTCCTGCGATGGCCCACGCCGAGAAAAACGTCGGCATCCCCGCTTGCCCACGAATTGCTTGACCCGGTGTCGCCGTCGCCGCAGCGTATGGATTCTTTTCGTCAAATGAGTCGCCGGCATCTGCGCTGGTAAAATTCTCTTCCGCCAGCGGTTCCTCTGCTTCGATTTCGCTTTGCTTTTGCGGGAACAGCGCTTGAGCGAGTTTACAGGCGACCAGCAACAGTGCTGCACCTAACAATGGACCGATGAATAGGACGATGAAGATTTCGATAATGCCCATGAACTAATTTACCTTAAGTCTCAATGTGGACGAAGCTCTAGGCTTCGAATGCATGTTCCTGCAGATCTTCTAAGTCGACAAATTCAAGTGTGGAAATGTGAGTGGATTCGAGCACAACCTGAGGTGCCATTCCTGCTTCGAACGCTTCTTGCCACCGTTTAACACAGAGGCACCATTGATCTCCCGGTTGCAGGCCAGCAAAGCCGTAGGCGGGAATGGGAGTCGAAAGATCGTTTCCTCGCGAAGCCGAAAACTCTAAGAATTCTTCCGTCAGCTTTATACAAACGATATGCAGTCCCATATCCTCCGCGCCAGTGTTGCAGCAACCATCGCGATAGAATCCCGTCACGGGTGATTCTGAACAAACACCAAGTTCGGTTCCAAGGACATTTTTTGCTCGAGCCATAGCGATCTTCGATTTGATTGAGTGATCTAATGCAATTCGTTAATGCAGGACACCCCTCCATTAATTACTGTTAACAATTATGGTGGATGGGGCTGGAAACCACAATTGGCGGTGGGCAATAAGGGAGCGGTACAATGGTGAGAAAATTGAAAAAGAAGAGGAATGAGGAGTGAAGAGGTGAAGAAAGAAACACCATGGGAAGTCGCGCATGAAGAAAACAAAGCCGCCCAACGAGGGCGACTTTGTTGCGAGATTTCGTTGAGCAGGCAATCATGAGCCCAACTCAACAAAAGAAGTCTCAAGATATGTCGAAGTCAGCAGCGCTAACTACTTATGCAATTCGCACGAACCAGCGTGAAAGCCGACTATCTTTTGGTCGCCGCTACGGCGTCCGTTAGTAACTTCTTGGCGAGCGAATTTGTGGGATCGGATTTGGCCCAGCGTTGGAGATAAGGAATCGCTTCGGCATATTTCTTTTGCTCGAAATAACTGACAGCTAAGCCAGTTGTGGCCGCCGAAACACTCGGTAGCTGCACTTCCATCTTTGTCCAGATCTCGATGGCCTTGTCAGTCTTGCCTGCATTCTTGTAGCACCTTGCCAATCCATTCATTGCGCCAAAGTGTTTGGGTTCCTCTTTCAGCAGTTTTTCAAACAACGGTTGAGCCTTGTCGCTAAGGCCCTGATTGAGATAGGCGAATGCCAGTCCATTGATCGCCGATGCGTAACTTGGATCCTTCTTGAGCGCGGCTTCAAAAGCAGCAGTCGCTGGTCGATTCTTGCCGCTTTGGAACAAACGCCAGCCGCGCTGAGATAACTCGGCAACGTCGCCATCTGCGGCCAGTGCGACCGGCTCTAGTCGTGATCGCAATTTGTCGTCGAGCTTCTTGGCGTCGATCGCAGCTTGAAACTGCTTGAGTTCGTTCTCGTCGACGCCAGTTGCTTTGTCGAGCTTCTTTACAAACGGTTGAGCCTTATCGAACTCGCCTTTCAATAAGTACAGTCTGACGAGACCATACCACGCAGCCGACGCCGACTCCGCTTTCAACAGGTACTCTTCTGCTTTGTCGTACTTGCCAAGAGCGAGGTTGATTTGCCCGAGTCCATTGAGAGCTGCCGGGTGATTCGCCGATAGCTCCACGCATTTCGTGAACGAATCTGAGCCTTCGTTCAACTTGCCTTGGTTTAACTGACACCAGCCCAGTCCATTCCAAGCGTTAATCTGCTGCGGATCAACTTTCAGCGAATTTTTAAACTTCACTTCTGCTTGATCGAGCTTCTTTTGCTGCCAAAGCTTAAAGCCATCCGCAGCAATGTCGGCCGCCTTTTCAAGTCGGTCGACTTCGTCCGCTGCGCCCCCAAATAATCCTCCCCCAAGAAAAATGAAACCTGTGACCAATGTCGCGATGCAAACTGCCATGAGAATCCCTCCAGCTATTGCAATTTTTCGACGTCGCCGTTTTTGATTGCGCTGCAACGACGCCTGTAACAACGGGTCGATCGATGTGATCGCCCGGTCCAACGCGGCTTCTTCCGAGGGCCGGGGAGTGAAATGAATTTCGTTCATGATTCCGACCAATCTCTATCTCGCATTCAGTCTTCTGCAGTCATTTCCAAACGCACTAAGAGCAGATTACGATTATTAAATCCGCTTCAAAATGTCTGCCGCCTTGCTTTGCGGAGTCGACTTTTTTCCCGCCTTCGGCTGAGTCTTTTCCAATTGAGTCTCTTCCAATTGGGCCGCTTCCAACTGAGCCGCTTCCAACTGGGCCGCTTCCAACTGGGCCGCTTCCAACTGAGTCCGCAAGCTCTCAATCACTCGATCGAGTCGGCTGCGGACCGTTGGGTAAGAAACCCCTGCCTGCGATGCAATTTCCTTCAGGCTTCCACCTGCCAACACGAAGATCTCGATAAATCGCTGGTGCTCCACCGGGAGGCGAGCCAGCGGCTGGTCCGGAAACTCCGTTTCGACGGAAACTGCACACGATTTACAACACATTCGCGTTGTCGTCATCGCGGTTTCGCAGTAGGGACACGTGTTGTCGACGTTTGGATTACTCATTGCCTGGATTCTAAGTAATGTTTAACTAAAGTTAATATTGGGTAAATAAAATTAAGTAATGCAGAGGGAGTATTAAGTAAACATAATGCCGCTTGAACTAAACCGCATCGCGGTGGGGACCTGGTTAGAGATTGTCAGTCCCTGACCAAATGCCGTTGTCAGGCCAATTGCCCTTAGAACGCAAAGTAGCGTCGGAGTTTCACTCCGACGCAAGTTGGCGAGTCCCGCTTGCGCGCCCAGGTCACGCCCTCCGCAGCGCGCATCGTCTGGGCAAAACGCTGGCCGGATTTGATGTCGTCAATTGATAGCGATTCCACAGAGCTGCCTGTTTCCGCGAGCAGTCCGGCAAGAATCTTAGCGTTAGAATCAAGTGCAATTCGCCGAAGCTTGTCCAACCGCGGAGACTTGGTTACGAGGTAAATTGCAGTCGGTCTTAGCATTTCAGGGGAACCCAGCGGGAATACTGAGGATACCGTTGGGCTACAAGGTCACGCGATAATTTAGTATTGTGGTGACTGAAAAAGCAAACGCTCTTGCCCGTTGGGGCCGTGAGCTTAAATCAATCGCGTTTAGGCTATTCCTTGAAAGTAATCGACCGATGAGAAGATGCATTGTCCTGCTACTGACCTTGCTGACCATTTTGTCCCAGGCCAGTGCGCAAGAAAAACCTGAAGAAGATAAGGATTGGGTGGCAGTGCCAGCCGTCGGTGACGGCTTATGTGTGAACAACCTGTTTCAGTCCAACATGGTGCTCCAACGGGATAAGCCAATTCACGTATGGGGCTGGGCATCGCCAGGCGAGAAGGTCACGGTCTCCTTTGCCGGTCAAACTCAGACTGCCGAGGCAGATGATAAGCCGTTATGGCGAGTAACGCTAACTGCTATGGAAGGCAGTTCCGCACCACAGACCATGACTGTTAAGGGCAGGGAAAAAACGTTGACATTTGACAATATCTTGATCGGTGACATTTGGATTCTTGGCGGTCAGAGCAACATGGAATTCCCGATCAGCAGGATAGAGGGCGGAAGAGCCGAGATTCACTCTGCGAATTTCAAAAACATTCGACACATGACGGTCCCGCGGAAATCAAGCCAGGAGCTTCAGAAGTCGATCGAGATTACTCATAAATGGGATAAGGGGCGCAAGGCACATGTCCGCGACCACGGTTACTGGGAAGTATGCTCACCGGAGACCGTTGGCAATTTGTCTGGC
>JBLHLE010000846.1:0-4104 GCA_047620805.1 Pirellulaceae bacterium | reverse complement strand
TTTACTGAAACTGACGCAGTAATTTTACCAGTAGCGACGTCGATCGTCAGGTGTTTACCGCCAGCAAAAACGCACGCGACCTTGGAATTCCAGGCCATGTTCTGCGCGCAGGGGAATCCATTCACCGGGATTTCCCAAATCGATTTTCCATCATTCGCGTCCACCAACGTAACTCCGAAGGGTTCTTCTGGCGGTTTGTGACCTCCACCACGGCCTGTCAAAATCGCCGTGGGGCCGTTCCCCGTCGGATTACTCGCAAGCGGATTACTCGCAAGCGGATTACTCGCAAGCGGATTACTCGCAAGCGGATTACTCGCAAGCGGGCCAATCAGCGACGTAGCGTGGACCGAGGTACCGCATTCAGCCTGCCAACTTTGTTTCCCCGTCGCCAGATCGAAGGCGAGGAGATGAGTCCAATACTGTTTGTCTCGACCAAGAGGCTGTGCGCCGGCTTTTGTCGTAACTTTGGGATCCAGGTCGGTCCGTGGAACTTGCACGACGATCAACTTGCCGTCGTGCAGAATGGGTTCGTGTTGCCGTGCGTGATGACGTCCAAATGGCACCCATTTGTGGGACCACTTCTCGTTACCATCGAAATCGAAACATTTGATCATTCCGCCGACGTTGATAAAGCAGACGTTCGTGCCGTCGGCAACCGGAGACGCTGCGGTGTTATCGCTAAAGAGACTCGAGAGATCTGTGACTCGAGATCCCCGTAGTTCGCGTTCCCAAAGCAATTTGCCGGTCGAGGCGTCAAAGCACTGGCCGACGACGGGCGATCCCATTTCAGTGTCGGCTTCTAACGCTGCATGCGAAGTGACGAAGACGCGGTCGTTGGAGACAATGGCTGTGCCCTGTCCAGTGTTCGGCAGAGAGGAACGCCACACGATGTTGTCGTTGTGAGTCGCGCTAAACCGAATCGGTCCATCTCCCGCGACGACGAAATTGCCGTTCGGGCCAGCGGCCTGATTCCAATCAGCGGCGGACGCGCTGCCCGTAATTGCAATGAGTATTGTGACATTCAACATTGTGACATTCAACATTGTGACATTCAACATTGTGACATTCAACATTGTGACGACCATGTTGAAAGCGAAGTTTCGAGAGACAGAATGCATCGTGATTCCAGTTGAGAGTTGAGCGATTATTCGTTTGTATTGTAGACCGTATTCTGAATTACGCCATGGAACTCTTGGCCGTTTTCGCTCTGCAGTCGGTAGCCAATTTGCATGCACCATGTGGGCTGCATGTCGTGCAGCTTAAGTCGAATTGTACGGAGGTCCGCAGAGACGGTGACCGACTGCACTCGCACCATTCGTTCGTTCAATATTGGTGAGCCATAGTTTGCGGTTCGTTGCAAGCCCCAAGTTTCAACCAGGTAATTTCCCACATCCTCTGCAGTCTCTCGATCGACGGGCTCTGTAAAAGTGATTTGCATTCCGTCGGATTTCGCCTTCAGGCCAACGGGAAGATGAGCGGGCTTTCCGGTGTACCTGATCCGATATAATCCGCCGCTTTCCGATGTCTGATTGGATCCCCAAGCCCGCATTCCGCAGGCATACATTTGGCCGTTCGTCGGGTGGAAACGAGCTCGCATGACGCCAGTCGGAAATTGTGGCAGTGGAATCTGAGTCATCCCACCTTGCCAGCGGCCGTCGATTTTTTCATGGGGCACGACGAAAATCTTACCGTAACCGAACGAAAGATTTAGTAGAGCGCCATTCAGCGGCCCCCATTTATGGCTGTCTACCCAGAGCAATTCAGATGGTGACCGGTCGTACTTCTTATTGGCCCAATACATCGGCAATTCCATCGCCGAGTCGCGGCTATCTTGGGGGGCACCGTAGCTATACATGTTTCCGTAGAAACCTCCTGTTTCGACGCGATTGATTCGATTCATCGGAGTCCAATGGCCCTCCTGGTCGGTCACGAAGAAGCTGCCGTCGGAGTTGAGGCAAACTCCGTTGGCGGCGCGAAATCCGTTCGCCAGAATCTCGCTCCGCAGGCCATTTCGAGAAACTCTGATCAGCGTGCCGTGATGCGGGACCAAGTCGCGACGTGCATGTCGAGCACTCTTGGCGTAGTAAATGTTGCCATCCGCGTCGGACTGCAAGCCCATTGCAAATTCATGGAAATGGTCGGTGACTTGGTGGTCGTTGTTAAAGTTCTCGTAGAAGTCCGTCTCGCCATCGCCGTTTAAGTCACGCAGAACCACTACCTGATCACGGCAGCCGACCATGATGCGGCCGCCGACGATCTTAACTCCCAAAGGATGAAACAATCCTGAGGCGATTCGCCGCCAGGATATTGGTTGTGTTAAATCATCAATTCCCGCGACGATCCACACGTCGCCATCGCAACAGCAGGCCACTAAGCGCTTGCCGTCTGGAAAGAAATCAAGTCCCGACATCCTCAACCGACTTTTCCATGGGTTGTCGATGGGACGAGGCAACACGTCAATGGTGTAGGCGTCCTCATTTCGCCCTTGGGTCGGAGTCGTTTCCAACGATTCAGGCCATTGTGCTGGCCCCCCCTTCGTCAATTCCGCCAGAGACAGTTCCACATTCGACAGTTCCACATTTGACAGTTCCACATTTGACAGGGCGGCAAGTTGTTCCAACTCAGTCTGACTTCGTCTCGACAACAGCAAGGCGAAGTTGACCGGCGTTTGATCCGCGGCGATTTTCAGCAGTCGAAAACCACCTTCCGAGATGATGGCTTCGGCATCCAATCCGATCAAGCGAATAGAAAGGCCATCGTCCGGTGCGATGCGCATTAGCAGATCGCGACGCGACTTGCCGACGTTCAATGTTCGAGACCAAACGAGGTCGGCTGGAGATTCTTCGATTTCCGTCGTGCTCGGGAGCAGTCCATGCGCCTCCAAGATATTGGTAGCGCCCACTGTATACGACGCGACAATTTTGTTCCCGTTCTTATAGAGTCCTTTGTAATGCGCCCAGTCTCGAGGCAATGGGCCATAGGGACGACCGTCGCGGCCCCTTAACCTCGTATCTTTGAACGAGCCGTTCGCCGGGTTCGCCCAGCCCGGACCAATTGGATTCTGCCAAGTCAGCTGACCGCCAGTCCTTGGGGTAATCGCATGTCGCCCATTAAACAGGATTCCCTGCCAGTCCATAAACTCGGGACCTGACCATGCCGCTGCCAATCGCAGTGTATCGTGATCGAAGATGATCCATGATTTTCCAGCGGAAATCCCGCCTGCCATTTCATCTCCGTCCACGCGAATTGCAATGCCCTTGTATGAGAAGTTAACGTCGACTGGCCATTGCTCTTCTGCTGGCCTTCCTTCTCGTTTTGCGGCCGACTTCTCCGCTTTCGAAATGGTTGGACGTTCTGCCGTGTTAGGACCCACTATCTCATAGGTGCTAATGAGAAATGGGCCATAGTCCATCTCTCGCCAGGGCTCGAAGTTTTCGGCGACTGGCCCACGTAGATCTCCCTTTGGCAATCCGGCGAGATAATCGTCCTCGACGTACATATACTGCGACGGATTGTCTTTCTTGAGATACTCTTCGCGGATGTAGTGAATTACGTCGTACTTTTCTTGCGGAACGAGTTGCCGCTGCGGCAGCATCATGCGATAGCCATGAGTCAACGTCTTGTACATCGAAAAGGGATCGTGTCCGTTGCGGAATTTTTCCGAGGCAAACCGAAGTGCGTTGGGGAGTGAACCTGGTCGGTCTTTGTTGCCGTGGCAGTTTATGCAGAGACTCTGGTAGAGTTTCTCTCCGTTCTTAAATGAGGTTTTGTCCCAGCTTTGAACAAAGCCAGTGTGATCCAGTTTGTCTTCGTATTCTGGTAACGGCGGTGGCTTTAACGCCTCTGTCGAAGGTTGCAGCCGAGCAATCGCTGCTGAGTCCGTGCCCACTGCCAGGAGAAAACTGACCAAGTCGTAGAAGTCTTTTTCTTCGGCCAATTGATTGACGAGACCGCTCGGCATTAACGATTCCGTAGGTTTCTCTTGGTCGATAGAATCTTTGGGGATGAGCCTCAGCTTGTCTTCGCCTGGCACGAGGAATTCGTACTTATCGCCGCGATCGACCTTGATGATTCCAGATAAGGAGCGGCCGGAGAGGAAGACTA
>JBLHLE010000845.1:0-4119 GCA_047620805.1 Pirellulaceae bacterium | reverse complement strand
AACAATTAAGTGTTATCATAGAAGTTCTTACACGACACTACCAGTGAGTCTGCAAACACTGCGGCGGAACTTGCTCTCGCAATCCGCAACGAAACAGCCAGAAAGCGGATTGCTGTTTAGCGTCAGCAAAGCGGTGAAAATCCCTCGGCAATTGGTGGTAAAAGTTGCCAAGAAAATTTGAAAGCAAATCAATTAGCGGCGAAATGGGACAGCAGATGGACCTCAGGGACGAAAACTTTCGCTCAGCACAACCTCTTTAATCAGAGACTTCAGGCGGAACTCTTGCTTTTCGGCCTTCAGTACGATGGAGTCAATCGTCAACGAGTCGCGTGGACTGAGTTCCTTTGCCATCGCAAATCTGAGTAGATGGGCCGTGAAGGCTTTGGCAAATCGCTTGTTCTCTTTGACGAGCGATTCTTTGAACTGGACGATACCGTCGAATTCATATTTTTTCATCATCCTGCCACTCGAATCCACTACACGCCCATTCTCGTATTTGTCGCGCCAGCGTCCCGTGATGTCAAAGTTCTCGAGTGAAAATCCGAGCGGATCTAGACGGGAGTGACATCCCGCACAAACGGGGTTCTCTCTGTGGACTGCAAACTTTTCTCGAATTGTCAGGTTCTTGGCACCGGCATCTTCGTTTAGTGCAGGAACATCATTCGGCGGCGGAGGCGGCGGGTCATTAAAGATGACTTCAATAATCCAGGCACCGCGGGCGATCGGGTGCGTTCGCATTGGGCCGGAGGTCATGCTAAGCATCGCTGCGTTAGTAATAACACCGCCGTAGCGTGGATCTGTTGCAGCCACTCGCTCGAAAGTTTGCGAACGCAGCATTCCACGGATCCGGTCTTCAAATCTTTGTTTTTCGTCCTGTTGCAACTTATTGAGATCGCGAGGCATTGGAACGTTTTTTAATGCGATGGCCGATTGATCGAGCGACTTCTCCAAAGTTTCCTTCTGCAGTCTTTGATCGGGAGACAATGCCTCCAGCAAGTCCTTGTCGGAGATGAAGAGATTATTGCCGGAACTTGAAGATTCGACTTCCGCCGCGGTCAATGCGCGATCGTATAGCCGAGCGCTGTCCACGCTTACGGAAAGGAACTTATTGCCGCCTGGCGGCAGATGTCGCAAGCCGAAAATAACGGAGGTGTTATCCTTCGGAAACGTAGCGGCCCCCTTGCGGTAAGGTTTTCCATAGGGCTTGCCGTTGCGATACAGCGTTGTCGTTCCGTCCTCTTGATAGACCATGACCAAGTGTATTACTTGGTTCGTCGTTTCTTCCGGTGTCGATTCAGGAAAGTCCAACGTACGGCTGAAGCCGTTACTTCCCGAGATCCAGTGCCGCGATTTCCGTTCCCCTAACACAATGGTGTCGAAGAAGTCGCCAGGGCCCTGAATTCCCATCGCGCCCCCGCCGCTCTGATCGAGATTGTGAAGCTGGCACCAAACTTCCAGCGTCTTGGCCTTGAGATCGAACGGCAATGTTTCGCTCAACAAGTGAGAGTTATCGAGGACCACCATACCGTTGACGTACTTAATGTTACCGTGAGCTTTCAAGTTGAGCCGATTGAAGGAGTCCACTAGATCTCCGTTAAATTCCCAAGCTGCGTACGGCTTTAGGTCCACGGGCTGCTTCGCTCCAGGGTCTGTTCTGCGGGCGGCCAACAGTTTAGTTCTCACCGGATCAATGAGTCCATTCAGTTCTGCTTCTGCTTCCCCAATCGTGGCGGTCAGTTGCTTGCGTCGTTCGTCGTTGATTCGGTTTTCCTCGATGACCTTAGTGACATCGACCATGGGCGGCTTCAGATCCGACGTGTACCACGTCTTCAGAAAATCACTTTGATAACCAAAGTCCGGCGCGATCAAATCAACGATGGGTCGGTCTTCGATAAACACCGCATCAAAAAGCAGCAGTGGTTCGAGCACCATTTGCAAACTTGCCGGGTTGCTCTTATCCAGACTGAAGTAACGGTGCTTCTGGGGGTCGGGAGTGGCAGCCAAGACGTTTTCGAGCTGCATCCACTGCGATGGAAAGGTATCCAAGAATCGCTCGACCTTTGGGTCGGCAAGCATCCGGTCGACTTCTTTGTCCAAGGTCTCGGGTTTGGCGAGTTCGCCATTCTCCGCCAACTGCAAAAGCTCCAAGTCCGGACCACTAGCCCAAAGAAAGAAGGAGAGGTTCGACGCCAGATCAAACGGGTCCCGGTGCTCAGCAGAAGCCCCAGTTCGATAGAGAAACATCGGCGAAGAAAGAGCGGCCGAGGCCACTTTCTTCATAGCGTCGGTGAACGACATTCCCTGGTCCATTTTCGACAAGGTGTAGCTCGCATAACGATCCAGCGTGGCATCGTCAACGGAACTACGAAAGGTCATTCGAAGGAATCGTGCCAACCGCGTTCTGACCTCAGTTCGCATCTCACTACCAGCCGCTGGTTCCCTAAAGAACTCGTTCCAGATCCCGACGTTACCCTCATTGAAATCCGGACTTTCAACAATAGAAACACTGAGTCGCAGAAACGCGTCCAACAGGAGTGGCGAAAGGGTCAGCTGATTCGCTTGATTATCAAAACCGTGCGAGGCTCGCAGGTCCTTTGGAAATGCCTTGACGTTCGCCAAACCGGCCTCCGGCTTGAGTGAATGAGAAGTAACATTGACTCGATCGGGCATTTTATCGGACCCGGAATTCAAGTAATTCCCTTGCCGAGTCATCAACTTTTCTGGCAATCGGAACACGTCGAGCTTCAATTGGAATATATCCTTCACCGCGTTGTTGTATTGAAATCGGTTCAATCGTCGGATGTTTGCTTGGCTTACTTCTCCGCCAGAAGTGGCGTCGCGAAGCAGCGTCTTCAAGGTGACGAGTAACTTCGTGCGTTCTTTCTCATTTAATTGTGGCTCACCTTCCGGCGGCATGTCGTTGGCATCGACGACCTCAAGCATTTCCTTGATAAGCTTCGGCTGCTGTAGAAACAGACTCTCGCTCATGACCTCCTTGAAATCGATCTTCCCGTTCACCTCTTCGCCGCCGTGGCAGCGGATGCAATTCTTAACGACCAACGGTTTCAAGAAGTCGTCGAAATCGCCGGCGTGGGATTCCGCTACGATCATGCCGAGCACTAATGGAAGCAGTAAACATCGGACGACCAGCCGAGTCGCGTTAATAGAGCCTTCGATTCGCATGGAGAATGACCTTCTATATCCTTCCAAAGTTTTCAGTGCCCGGTGCACTCGTTGCCTGGATCAACCGAAACAGCATGGGTTCGTCGAGAACTGTTGATCGAACTAATCTTTATGTCCAAAGATCTGAGATGACACCGGTGCTATCCGAGTACGAATCCATCTCGAGTCCCATTAACTGAGCAATCGTCAGCCACATATTCGAGTTCAGGGTGCCGCTTTTACATTGGATGAAGCGGCCCTGCTTGATCTGTCCTTGCGCTTTACCGGCAACAATCAGCGGCAGATCGAAGTACTGGTGAGTAGCGCCATCTCCCAGTCCCGCACCGTAAGTAACGATAGAGTTATCGAGGAGCGAAGTACCGTCGGCTTCTTTGATTGTTTTCATGCGGGAAAGAATGTACGCGTATTGCTCCATGTGGAAGATGTCGATCTTCTGCAATTCTTTATAGCCGTCACCCTTTTGATTGTGGGTCATATTGTGGTGTTGAACGGGCTTGTCAAAGACGCCTTCATACAACAACGACGCGTCCCATCGTTCGGGTCCGACCATAAACGTGGCGATGTTTGTAATGCCCATCTGCATCGCCAGCAGCATCAGATCGGCCTGCAATTTGATGTATTCCCCTCGAGGCAAGATCTCGTCTTTGGGGATCTTAATATCAACGCTAGACAACAGTTTTTGTAGCTTTAGAATTCTGATTTCGATATCGCGAATCATCGCCATAAACTCGCCCAGCGTTTCGCGATCCCGTTGCCCTAGCTTTTTCGACAGAGTTTTCGCATCGGCCAATACGAGGTCGGTGACATCGGCGACATGCCTTCGATAGCCATCGGCCAAGAAGAGTCGATCGTAGAGTTTCTTGGGGTCTCGAATTGACGGAGCGATTTTCTCTGGACCATACCAAGATATATTGTTGAAATGGATAGACTCCTTGC
>JBLHLE010000844.1:0-4119 GCA_047620805.1 Pirellulaceae bacterium | reverse complement strand
GTAGCGGCGCCAGAAGTTGAAACAGAATGCTTCCAAAACGAGCCATGTCGCCAACATTGCGGATGACTTGTGTCCCTGCGACGATTAACCAAGCAGTACACATCAAGACGAGAAGTGCCGTAAGGTATACCCCACGATAGGCGTAGTGCTGTGGACGGCGAGGTATGATCGTCGCCTCGCGTCCAAATACAGGTCCGAGCATCGCGTGCAAATCTATTTGAAAGGTATTCGAGGACTCTCCCGCGGGCGAAGCGGGACTTGAAGTGATTGTGTCGCTAAGGTCACACAATCGAATGGGCATTATATGACGCTTGGAGGCATTTTGCCGAGCCGACTTACCTGTCTTTCCAATCCCCACAACTCCTGTACGTGTAAACGCTTACATCCGTTCGTCTGATTCCGTGGCCATTTCATTGATATCGGTGCTAGGGCCAGAACTCGAAAGCGACTAGAATTTGCGGTTTTCGGGCAATAAGTTCGCTCGTCAGCGCATCTTAAATAGCGTCCCCAGGAGTGCGAAGACTTGTCCGAGTCAGAGGAAACGAAACTCAATTCAACCATTGTGGCGCAGTTATACGTCGACCATGCGGATGAATTGAGTCGATTCTTGATCGGTGTTCTTCGCGACACGGCACTAGCTCACGATGCCCTGCAAACCACTTTTGCCAAGTTAGTGGAGCAGGGCCACAAGACTCGTGAGGAGAGCCGCAAGGCTTGGCTGTTCCGAGTGGCCTACAACGAGGCGATGTTATTTCGACGTCGTCAGGCTGTTGCTGACAAAGCGAATCGCAACCTCGGTTGGACTCGCAAGAACGAATCGGAGTCAGCGGACGAGCCGCTGCTTCGCATGGAAGCGGTGGAAAGAGTCCGCGTTGCAGTTGGTCAACTTCCTGCCGACCAGCAGCAAATTGTTAAGATGCGAATTTACGACGAGAAGACGTTTGCAGTGATTGCGGCCGAATTAAATATCCCCTTGGGAACGGCCTTGGGACGAATGCGGCTCGCAACGAAAAAACTTCGCGACGCTTTGCAGTCGACCGACGCTTCACAATCAGACGAGTAAATCAGTACGAAATTTTAAGATGACCAATTCAGACCCAACCAAATCCGATCTCAACTGGACTGCATTCTGTTACGTGACAGGTGAGTTGAGCGACGCCGCTCATCGCGAGTTCGAGGAGTTACTGGCTAAGGACCAACCGGCTCGTGAGGCAGTCGCTCTCGCGGTCGAACTAGGGCAATCGATCTGTGCGGCGAATCATCTCAACCTGCGCCCCATCGATAGCCAGCACGCTTACCGCCAAGCCAGCCGAAAGTCGTTTGCAATTGCCGCTGGTTTCGTAGTTGCTTCGGTACTCGGCTTTCTCGCTGTTACCATGAATCTATGGCAACAACCGACGGTCGACCAACAGGCAAATGCCGATCCTGCCTTGGCGCTTGCATGGAGCCAAGCCAAAACGGAGTACGAAGAAAACAATTTGGCGCTCGCCAGTGAATTTCAGGAAAATGAACTTGAGGAATTTGACGAAGTCGAAATGTTGACAACCGATGAATCGTCGTTCGACGCGCCACTCTGGATGCTCACGGCGGTTTCGGTTCAACAACAGGCGTTGGAAGCCGAATCCGTGGAATTGGAAAACTAACTCGCCAGGAACAGGTCTTGAGCTCGTTGTGGAGAAAAACTCGATGTCTTTGTACCGCATAGTCGCAATTGTGTTGCTGGTCTGCTGGAGCACTCCAACTATCGCTTCTGCAATTGGGGGCGACAAAAAGGAAGGTTCATCAGCCAGCCGATCGGAGCCAGACAAAAGTTCCGCGAAAACAGCAAAGCCTCGGCTGCAATTAACGCCGGAACGGCAAGCCGCCGCACTGACGTTCGTGAAGCAGCACCATTCCGAGCTCGCCGAGCTATTGATTCAGCTGGAAGAAAACCATCCCAACGAATATCAAAAAGCTCTCCGCGACTTGTTCCGCACAAGTGAACGCTTGGCCCAAGTCCGCGAAAAGGACCAACCTCGCTATCAGCAGGATCTTTCGCTGTGGAAAGTTCGTTCCCGAATTCAGTTGGTAACGGCTAAAATTAAGATGAAGCGTAGCCCCGAACTCAAAAGACAGCTCGAAGCGGCATTGAACGAAGAAATTGATTTGCGAGCCACAGTACTCAACATGGAAAAGCAGAAATTGGCCGCCAGAATTTCGCGAATCGATAAGCAATTGGAGAGCCTAGAGGCGAATCGTTCGCGGCTAGTCAACAACCATATGCGACAGGTCACTGAGAAAAAGCCTCCCACCAAGAAGACCACCAGCGTCAAAACCAACCCGCCCACCTCGACCACCAAAACATCCCCTCCCAAAACATCCCCTCCCAAAACATCCCCTCCCAAAACATCCCCTCCCAAAACATCCGATCGTTAGAAATTGCGAGTTAACGAGGAACGAAAAATGCGAATCTCCCCCTCCATAATTCTGTTTGCGTTTGCCATATCAAACGCGGGCATGCACGATGTCTTCGGTGATGACCTTCCGCCAATTCACGAGCGGTTTTCCGATGGCAAGGTAACGGAAGAGCCCGATTTCCAAAAGCACATCAGTCCGTTACTCGGGCGTCTTGGCTGCAATGGCCGCGCATGTCACGGTTCGTTTCAAGGACGCGGAGGCTTCCGCTTATCTTTGTTCGGTTACGACTTCAAAGCCGATCTGGAAGCGCTGCTGGATGAGGAAGGACCCCGTGTCGATATTGAGAAGCCCTTGGAAAGTCTGATTATCGCCAAACCCACCGACGAAGACAATCACGAAGGTGGCGAGCGGTACCAGAAAGACAGCTGGCAATACCATGTCATCCGCCGCTGGGTGGAGTCAGGTGCCAAATACGAAGGCGAGAAGAAAATGGTGCGACTCGAGGTCACACCCAGAGAGATCATTTTCAATAGTGCCGATCAAACAGTTCAACTCAAAGTCATCGCTATCTGGGAAGACGGAGTTCGCGAAGACGTCACACCGCTTTGTCGATTCAACTCCAATGACGACCAAGTTGCACTGATTGACGTGGACGGCGTCGTTAAGTCCTACAAACCTGGCGACACACACGTCGTCGTGAATTACGACAAAGGCGTCGTTCCGATTCCAGTCATGCAGCCCGTCTCCAAGTTCGCGGGCGAGAATTACCCCAAGACTGCGACTTCCACTCAAGTCGACAAGTTTGTCGTCAACAAGCTTCGCAAGCTAGGAATCGTTCAATCGGAAGTATCGACAGATGCGGAGTTCCTGCGACGCGTCAGCCTCGACCTTACCGGCACGCTGCCCGGCGTTAAAGTTGTTGAGGAATTTTTGAGCGATAACTCCCAGGACAAACGTAGTCGCAAGATTGAAGAGCTACTCAACTCGTCGGCCTACGCCGCGTGGTGGGCAACTCGCCTTAGTGACTACACCGGAAACAATGAAACTCGCCTGAATAACGTCGTTCCAAACAGAGGCCAAGCGAGTAAAGAGTGGTACCAATGGCTCTACAAACGAGTCGAAGAAAACACTCCCTACGATCAAATTGCTGCTGGGATCGTCACGGCTGTGAGCCGCCGTCCCGAACAAAACTACCAAGAATACTGCGAGGAGATGAGCGAGGTTTATCGGGAGGGCTCTGCAGATAAATTCGCTGAGCGCCCGCAGATGTCGCACTACTGGGCGCGGAATGAATTCCGCACACCGGAAGAACGAGCAATTGGCTTTGCTTATACCTTTATGGGCATTCGCATCCAATGTGCACAATGTCATAAACATCCATTTGATCAGTGGACGAAGGACGACTTTGCTCAATTCCAAAACTTCTTTGCCAGCGTCAGCACCGGCAATAATTACGCTCGCGACAAGGAATCCAAGACGCAATACGAGCAAATCCTGGCGGAACTTGATGTCGATAAGTCGTTGAAAGGTGGAGCACTTCGTCGCGAAGTCACGAAGGAATTGAGTAAAGGCAAACCGATTCCGATCAATGAAATCTACCTGATGCCGGCGCGCCGCCCCGTCGATCCGAAACTGCTTGGTGGCGAAGTAATCAAATCCGCAGAACACACGGATGTCCGCGTTCCGTTAATGGACTGGTTGCGATCAAAAGACAATCCGTAC
>JBLHLE010000843.1:0-4128 GCA_047620805.1 Pirellulaceae bacterium | reverse complement strand
ATTTACGACAGTCCAACGCTTGACCCAGGCCACCATTACATCTTCGCTGACCAATGGCCGAAGCTGACGTTCGAAAAATTCGTCCCGCTGAGCGAAACATGGATCTACGGCCGCACGCCCTTCATGACCGCACACAATACGAGGCCGACTTACGAACTGGAAAAGAACTGCGGCGCGGGCAGTGGGTTTGCCATGAAGCTGGTCCCGGCATCATTCGGCAAAGCCATGTTACCGATCGGCAATTCGCTGACCAAAGGTCGCTACGTCGTCACCGCGCTGGTCAAGTCGGTAAACGCGCACGGCCCCGGCGGCCGCATCGAACTGGCAGCCACGCAGGCCAAGACTAATACACTACTGGCCAAAGCGACTCACTTCGTCGGCAATGGCACGTTCGACTGGCAGCGACAGGGCTTTGCCTTCGATGTCCCCGCAGACGCGGGAGCGTTAACTATCGCCTTCGGCAACGACGGCACGGGCGAGATGCTGATCACTGATGTCGAGTTCCGCAAACTGAACGACGGCGACGCGTTGCCAACGGATGTGGCGTCGCACGCCAACGCGACACCAGCGAAATACGCGGTTGCACCGGCAGGTGCGATCGCCGATTATCGGATGGAAGAAGGAAGCGGACATCACGTGATGAATTACGCTGGCGGGCAACACCTCGATCTGGCGAACGTCGACTGGGTCGAAGATGCCGGCCGACGGGCATTGCATTTCGCCGACAACACGACTGGCCGAAAGAATTATCGAATCGACAGTGGACTGAGCCGCAACTATCTCAGCCATCCCTCGTACTCTGGCCGCGACACGCTGCCGATCGCGTTGTCCGGCCATCACGGCGGCGGCCAACCGCTCGAAGGTCTGACACTCGCTGCCTGGATTAAACCGGCCGCCGAAATGGGCCGCAGCCACCACGGCGGCAAAGGCGACATCATCGGCTACGGCGCGCGACGATTTATCCTCAGCCTGCACAACCAGCAGGCTCCCTACCAACTCGCCGTCCGGATCAACGTCAACGATCACATCGTTTCGGACACAAAGCTCGTCGCCGACCGCTGGCAACACGTCGCCATGACCGCCGAACCCGATGCTGGGCAATGGCGCGTGCGTCTTTACGTCGATGGCCAACAAGTGGGCGAAGGTCGCACCAAAAACTTCCCCGCCGATTCGGCGATTGTGCCCTCGCTGATCCTCGGCGCGGAGATTTTTTACTTTCACGACGCTTACTATCGCGGCCTCATCGGCCACACACTGGTCTTCAATCGCACTTTGCAGGCGAAGGAGATCGCTGAACTATCAAAGTGAAGCAACTTCCCGTCGCAGTCCTTTTTATTTCATTTGTCTTCTGTTCAAACTGACTTTGCAAAACATGAACGACAAAATAAAAACGGCGTTTTAGCAATGTCGAAAGCCGAGTGTACCATGAAGCCAATCTACCTGACTTTTCTGTTCGCCCTGGGCTTCCCGTTCTTCGCTCAAGATGTTCACGCCGAAAAACCAAAACCGACCACGTCAGTCAATTGGCCGCAATGGCGAGGACCGGTTGGCAATGGCGTCGCGGACGGTCGAGACCTCGCCATCGATTGGAGCACGACGGAGAACATTGTTTGGCGGGCGAAGCTGCCCGGCTGGGGAACAAGTTCTCCGGTGGTGTTCGGAAATCGGATGTTTGTGACATCCGAGGTCGAACAGGAAGGAAAAAAGTCGCTGCTGACGTTGTGCTACGACGTGGCCAACGGCAAGGAACTTTGGCGACACGATTTCGGTTTCGGCGTGGAGCAGCGGACGCACGAAAAATCGAACCTAGCCAGCAACACACCGGCCGTTACCAAAGACGCCCTCTACGTGTCCTTCGCCAATGCCGACATTGCCCGCTATTCGCATGACGGCGAACTGCAGTGGGTGACGCGATACCTCGCCAAGTTTAGCGATCCTAAAATGGCGTGGGGCTACTGCCAAAGCCCCGTCGTCTTGAACGATTCCGTATTGCTGCCTTGGGATCATCACACTGGTCCGTGTTTTCTAGTCGGTCTCGACAAACAATCCGGCGACATCGTCTGGAAGAAAGATCGTCCCATCGGCACGGCACACGCCACGCCACTGCTAGTCCAACATCACGGCCAGTCCGACATCCTCGTCCCTGGTAAACACCGGCTAACGGCTTTCGATGCCAAAACGCACAAGCAACTTTGGCAATACGGCGAGGGAACTGGACCTTACAATGGCGAGATTATCGTCAGTCCCGTCTTCGGCGACGGGTTAGTCTTTCTGCAACTTTGGCGGCAAAGTCGCATACACGCGATTCGCTTGAACTCAGACGGCAAGCCGCCCACGCCACTCTGGATCAGCGACAAACCCGGACCGGTTGAGCCCTCGTTGCTGTACTATCGCGGCTTGCTGTTCGCCTGGATGGACAACGGCGTGTTGGTCTGTTTCGATGGTCAAACGGGGAGCGAGCGCTATCGTCACCGATTAGGCGGCAACTGCAACTCATCTCCTATCGCCAGTGACGGCCGCATCTATATAAGCAACAACGACGGAACCACCTTTGTCGTTCAAGCCGGTCCCAAGTTCCACCTGCTCGCCCAGAACGACCTGGGAGAACGAATTACAGCGTCGCCGGCGATTTCCGGTGACCGGCTGATCCTGCGGACCGATTCACATGTATTCTGCATTGGCAAGAAGTGAATCTATCTATCTATCTATCTATCTGAAGTGGGAAGTGGGAAGTTAGACGCCTGCCACTATTCATCTCCATTGCGCCGCTGGAGCGGTCGTGTTTCGGAATCACCT
The DNA here is from genome assembly GCA_047620805.1 of Pirellulaceae bacterium. GTDB lineage: Bacteria > Planctomycetota > Planctomycetia > Pirellulales > Pirellulaceae > JBLHLE01. Next base: position 1,332 of record JBLHLE010000843.1, on the reverse strand, counting down.
CGGTCAACTTCACCACGGCCAAATTTACTTGCGCCAAATTTACCAGCCGACGGTGGTCGGCCAACTTTATCAACCGACCGTGGTCGACCGGCGATTTGGCGGCATATTTCACGCATATACGCGAAACATTCTTGGTGAAAGCTGAATCGAAGGCAACGTAATTTTCGGACATTTGAAAGGTGAATCAAATGAAATGCTGGCATCGGCTGGCCGTTACTCTTATGATTCATTCCTGCGTAGCACCTGGCGAACGATGTATTTTCGGAGAACTCCTTCATGACGCTGCAATCTAATATCACTCGACGACATTTTGTGGCCGCTGGTGCCGCGACTGCTGCCGCCCTCGCCTGTGAATCTGCATCCGGCTTTGCGGCCAACGACACGTTGAACGTAGCTTGCATCGGTACCGGAGGGCGTTGCCGCCGCTTGATGGAACGTTTGGCAACCGTTCCCAACGTCCGACTGGCCGCGGTATGCGATGTCTGGGACGGTCACCTTGCGGAGGGAGCAAAGCTCGCCGATCCCAAGGCGATCCAAGAGAACACCGACTACCGCCGTTTGCTCGAACGGTCGGATATCGATGCCGTTCTTATCGGCGCTCCAGATCATTGGCATGTGCCGATGACTATCGATGCCTGCAACGCCGGCAAAGACGTTTACGTCGAAAAGCCGTTGACGCACGACATTAGAGAAGGCGAGGCTGTCATTGCCGCTCAGAACAAAAACAAGCGGATTGTGCAAGTCGGAACACAGCAACGCAATATGCCGCATCTCAAAGAAGCTCGCGAAATTCTCCGCTCCGGTGAACTCGGTAAGATTCACAAGATCCACCTCACGTGGAATCGAAATCAATCTAGATGGGCCAAGAGCAAATACAACATTGATCCGAGCAGCGTTCGTTGGAAACAGTTTCTCGGCAACGCGCCCGATCAACCCTTTGACGAATATCGCATGCGCAACTGGCGTTGGTTTTGGGATTTCGGCGGCGGTATTTTTACCGACCTGATGGTCCATTGGATCGATACCGCATACTGGATGTTGGACATGGAGAATCCGAGCGTCGCGATGAGCATCGGCGACCATTTTGCGGCAAAGGACCTGTGGGAGACTCCCGATTCTGTGCAAACTCTGCTGCAGTATCCAAAGTCGCAGCTGCAGGCGTATTTTGAGGGCACGTTCGTAAACCACCAGAATCGTTCGATGCTATTGTTTATGGGAACTGAGGGTAATCTCTACTGCGATCGCGGCCGCTACGAAGTGCGTCCCGAACGTGGCGCGGCGTTGAAGGAACGCAAACGCATCGACGGAAAAAAAGACATCCTCGGCTTGGAT
>JBLHLE010000842.1:0-4137 GCA_047620805.1 Pirellulaceae bacterium | reverse complement strand
TGATGATGCTGATGATGATGATGATGATGATGATGATGATGATGATGATGATGATGATGATGATCATGATGATGATGATGATGATGATGACGATGATGACGATGACGATGACGATGACGATGACGACGGCGATAAAAAGAAAAAGCAGGATGCCAACGACGTAAAAAAGAAGGACGGCGACAAGAAGGACGAGAAAGCGGCAGCGAAGGCAACTGAAACGAAACCTGCTCCCAAGACCCGCTCGCTTTGGATCGCCTACTTCGATTCCAACGCCGACCTGAAAATCGGCGGCGATGAACTCAAAACTGCAATTATGGATTTCAATGCAGCTCGCAATTCAGACGACGACGACGGCAAAGAAATCCTGGAGATGGTAAAATTCCCATCGCGGACCAAAACAATTTCGTATCCGCTTCTGTTCGAAGCGAATACCAAGGGCCAAGTTCCCGACCTCACGATCGCCTTCGATGAAAACGGACACGGAACCCACTGTGCCGGCATCGTTGCAGGCAACGGCGTTGAAATTGAGGGCGCGGCTCCCAAAGCCAAACTCATGGCATTGAAAGTCTGTTCCGGTCGCTCGTGTACCGACATGGCGATCGTTCGCGGACTAGTCATGGCGTTTTACAACAAGCAAAACATTGTGCCGGATGTGGTCAACATCTCTCTTGGCAGCCAAGAGCAGTACGTAAAGCCCTCGGTTAGCCTCTTACTCCAAGACTTGGCCGCCAAGTTCGGCACGACATTCTTTATTTCCGCCTCGAATAGCGGTCCGGGTTACCGCAGCATCAACGGCTTGGCAACTTCGAGCCCGACGGTTTACGTCGGCGCGCACGCGTCCGCGAAAACTCTGCAACAGCACTACGCCTTGAAAGCGGGCGTTCCAACTCGCGAGCACGGTCTGCTGTTCTTCTCTTCTGTAGGACCATCGTTTACGGGTGAACTTCGTCCCAATATCGTTGCTCCGGGTTCGGCACTTTCGTCGCTTCCTTTGGACGGTCGCGGAGCGGGTATGTACAACGGCACGAGTATGTCCTCGCCAATCGCGGCGGGTGCTGCGGCAGCGATGATTTCCCTGGCGAAACAGAACAAGGATTACGCAGTCGTCGAAGAATGGCGACAAAAGAAGATTGCCGCAGTTCGCAAGAAGGAACTCGGCACGCCTTACTCCATAACCTCCATTCCACTGGCGGTCCGCACGGCTTTAGAAGACACGGCGGCGCCGATGACCGACTTCACTTTCGCGCAGCAAGGTTACGGCTTGATCGACATCGACAAAGCCTATGACGCTCTCATAGCGCTCGCTCCCAAAACGCTAAAAGTTGAAAATCGACTGGTCGAATTCGAGATTAATGGCAACTCCAAAACCGGTCGACTGTACGAACGTACCAACAGCATTAGTCGGCATAAACAGGTCTTTCTCAAAATGAACGTCGATGGCGAAGTTGGCCAAGACGACAAACTTGTACTGACCAGCACTCCTGTCGAAGTCCGTCTGGAAGCCATACAAGTTCAACCTACCGATGGTAGCGTCGACGACCTCGACGTCAGCGGCGACGATTTACCGTTCTCGATCGCTCAACCGGGTAAGGAAGGCGACCAAGGCACGTCGACCACCGTGGTGATGAACAACGCTGTGAAATCCAGTTTCATTAGCACTCGACGTGTCGAGATGATGAAACAAGGAACGATCTACATCGCTAAGTATGGACTCTACCAAAACGGCCAGCGACTGTTCACGATCTTGGACGTCGTGCACCGGCCAATTGAACTCTCCGACATTTCCCAGGAGATTAGTTTAGTTGGAATTTCGCTTCAGGATTCGAATCGCAAAGCGGCTCACGTGGTCGCTAACCAAGAAATTGAAGCATACCAATTCCACCGTTACCCTGTTGCCGTCACTTCGCGAGACAGTTCGGTCGCAGTTACCGTGGGCTTTACGCCCGAGGGAGCTGGCCGCTTGCTCATCGCTGCATACGATCCCGACGGCAATGAGATGGGCATTAAGATAATTCGTAAGACTGGCCAGCTTGGCGGCGATGCGCCGACGGCTACTCTGCGAGTTTCCACCGGTGAAAAACAGGGCGTCTACGAATTCATTGTGGCTTCGTACAGTGGCGTTTGGCCAAGTGGCTCCAACTATGACATGCTGATTGAAGCTCAACGCTTCCAGCAGTCGGCGGAGCGAATTACGTTGTCGACGGAAGACGCCACCACCAAAACGGCACCGACCGAACAAATCGTGACTTTCTCCAACTCCTCGCTACAAGTGAACCGGGTCACAGCTTCGTTGTCTGGCCTGACACACGTTGCGGTAGTGAATGCTCCAATCCTGGCAAATCACCGCTCTTTCGCTAAGCTCGAGATCCCAATGTATCGCGAAGGTAGCGGGGAGTCGAAGACAACGACGATCCAAGTGGCTTTGCCATCGGAAGAAAAATACACCAAAGCGTTCTTCGGACGCCTGGATCACCAGCTGTACCGACGCAAACCCGATGGCTCGTTCTCGGTCGCCTACAAAGGCAAGGGACACGGCACTATGAAGATCTTCACCAGTGTTGCTCGCCCCCAAGTCGATAAGCCATTCGATCCACTCTACTTCGCCTTGGAAACCTGGATGAACATCCCCGAGGACAACAGTGTTAAGGAAACTCAAGGCACTCAACGCATCGATGTCGCCTTCCCTGGACTTCCAGTCAAGTTGGTTGGTAGTGCTGGCGTTTCGATCTTGAAGGCGGGCCAACCAAACGTATTCCTGTTGAAGTTGACGAGCCCGAAACGAATCGAAGATACCTCGCAGGCACCGGCTTCGACAAGTGGAAAGCCGGGTACAGTCACGCTCGAACTGCCAAACGGCGAAAAGCTCAAGCTTCCCGTTTCCGCGGATGCAAAGCCAACCCCGGCGACGAAAAAATTGGTCCGTGGCGTGCTGTCTATTACGACCAACGACGACAATATCAAGACCGCGATTCCAGTCGAAATCTCGCAATAGCGAGCTAGCGACCGCAGAGCCGCCCAGAGAATTTGACAGAGAATTTGACAGAGAATTTGACAGAGAATTTGACAGAGAATTTGACAGAGAATTTGACAGAGAATTTGACAGAGAATTTGACAGAGGAAGGTACGACGCATCGTCGCCTTCCTCTGTTTCGTTTTGGTGGCGGCAATCGCTACACGGTCACTTGCTATCAGCCTGTTTGCGACGCATAGTCGCCCTTCGTCGATACTGCGTCCGTCTTAAGTGACTTTGCAATTAAGCCACCTCTGACGCCCGAGTCGGAGCCCCGTTTCAGAAAAACCGACGGCGACCTCGCGTACGAAGAACGTAATTCCGGCGGAGTGGGAATGCGACAATGCGGCTAGCTTGAAATTCAAAGCCGCGATGAAGACGTAACCCGCGCCACCCCGACTGTCACTGGTAGGTTTCGCGCCGCATGACGCTGGATGCCTTCAGTTCAGCGTCCTGCAGATACCCTGGAGTCGGTAGCCAGCCGACATCGACGTAGTCAACGGAGACCTCCACGGTGATGGGCGTTCCCGACGCTGCCAGACTGGGGTACGCGGGTGTGATGGCGACACTGACTTCGGCGTTAATTATCGAATTCGCGTACGCCTCAACCGCCGCAGTTACTGTTTCGGCGGTCGCACCACCCGTCACGGCAACACGCGCTCCTTCGCGCGATGCGTTGGTAAGTACTTGCTGCACCATGAGGGCTCGGCCGATTTCAATCATTCCAAATATCAGCATGATTAGTAGTGGCATGGCGATCGCCATCTCCACCGCGGCTACACCGCGACGTTGTTTGCACTGACGCTGGCGGCGAAAAGTTCGCGGATCATCGTGCAATAGTTCGCAATGTGAAAGTGCACTCGAACTGGCTTGCAATCTCGGCTTTGCTTCTAATAATGTCATCTTCCGATGCCTTACTACTGAACGAGGATTACAGGTGAATAAATATCCTGAGTACACGAATCTTCGGGCGTCGATGGGATAACACCTCGAATTACGACTGGTGCCGGCTGTATCAATACGTGTTTCTTGTTCATTGGTCCAGTCAACTTAACGGCCATGATGCGGATTCCGACAAGTTGAACGACGGTGTAGTCGGCGTTGTTCCCCGGGCCGACGACCTGGGA
>JBLHLE010000841.1:0-4148 GCA_047620805.1 Pirellulaceae bacterium | reverse complement strand
GCCGTGAAACCCCTTGCTGAAAGGCTGGCACGGGGATTGCGCTTCAAGTGAGCATGAAGACACTTCATCCTATCCAGTTTCTAATTGCCCTTTCGCTGTGCGCCGCCCCGTCAGCAATCGCGCAGGAAATCAACCCGTTCGCAGACGCACTTGTCCGAGTCGCCGTGGAGGCAAAGCTCGAACAAGCGGAAGGGCTCGTCGCCAACGACATTGAGACCACCGTGGTCAACGGAGTGGTGACTTTGTCAGGAAGCGTCGACAACCTGATCGCTTGGGAACGCGCCACCGAAGCAGCGATGTCGCGTCGTGGGGTTCGTTCCGTGGTTAACCGAATCGTGGTCGAGCCGGAAAGGCGGCCAGACGAGGAAATTCGTCAGGATGTGATCGAGGCGCTCGCAACCGATCCAGTCGGAGCAGCTGCTGAGTTGGAGGTTGCTGTTGGCGAGGGAGCCGTCACGATTTCCGGCCCCGTGAGCTCCATCACCGAGCAGGCGCTCCTGACTCGTGTGGCTGCCAGCGTGCGCGGCGTGCGAGAAGTCAAAAACCGTCTGACGCTGCCTCTGGAAGCCGAGCGCGACAACGAAACGATTCAGCGGAACATCCTAAGCCGGTTCAAATTTGACGTCTGGCTTTCGGCGATTCCGATCGAAGTCAGGGTTGAAGATGGCGTCGTTCAACTTTCTGGCAAAGTGGCGAGCCTCGGGCTGCGCAATCGGGCCGCGAATCGCGCGGTTGTCGACGGCGTCAGAGAGGTCAACGCCGACGACCTCGAAGTCGATCCGACGCTTAAGAGTTTCATCGGCGCACGGAACCCGAGTGGGCGACCGAACGACAAGGAAATCGCTGGCGCGATTGTGGACGGCTGGTTTGCCGACCCACGGGTTGTATCCCAGAATCCGAACGCTGACGTGGACATCGGGGTGGTTACCCTGACCGGTTCGGTCAACAGTCTCGCCTCGAAACGTGCCGCCGAACAAGTCGCGCGTGATACCGTGGGTGTTCGGCAGGTCGACAGCTACCTTAAAGTGCGTCCTGACGAAGCGCTTGAGGGTGAGTTGCTGATCGAACGCGTCGAACGGGCGCTGGCCCGCAATCCCGCGATTCGCAGCCTCGGCCTTGGGGTCTCGTCCACTGGCCGCGGAAGGATCCGGCTCTTTGGAACAGCCGCCGGCGCTTATGAGCGCGCCACGGCTGAAACGACCGCCGAACTGGTGGCCGGGGTGACCGATGTCACCAATTTTCTCAAGATCGAAGGTATCCCGGTGAGCACAAAGCTGCCCCCCGTGATTTTCCCAATCAAGGATCGCGACGAATACATTCGCCGCTCGATCAGGGAAGAATTCGCGTGGAACTCGGGGCTCGACGCCTCGGACATTGAAGTCTCCGTGCTGGATTCAGTCGCCACGCTAACCGGCTCGGTGGCCGCTCGCTACGAGAGTCAAGTCGCCACCGCACTCGCGATTGAAGCGGGCGCGCTCACGGTCCGCAACGAACTCGAAATTACTCAGGAACCCCTTCCTGACATCACCACCACAATCAAATGAAGATACTAATCCCTCTCATCACGATTCCACTACTCTACACTGGAATTCTCACGGCCAAAGTCGTCTCACCGGCGTCCGATGACCGTCGAATCCACTACGCCGTCGAACGGCAGCTGCTGGACGATCACCGCATCTTTTCCAACGATATCGATGTAGCGGTCGAGGACGGCGTGGTACGCATCGAAGGATTCGTCGAGAATCTTCCTTCCAAGAGACTGACCACCAATCTGGCCAAAGAAGTCTATGGAACGCGCTCGGTCGTCAACCAATTGATCGTGCGTCCGGTCGAGCGGTCGGATGAGGACATCCTCACCGATGTCCGTTTTGCGCTCCAGGCTCAACCCGGTTTCAACGGCAGCGTAATCGAAGCCCATGTTAACGATGGAATTGTCCGACTTACGGGCGAGACCACCGCCTTTGCGATGCGCGAATTGTCCGAGGACACTGCGGCCCGCGTCGCCGGTGTTCGCGGAATCCTCATGGCTGTCCACGTCAAACCAGGCGAAGAGCGCAGCGAGTCCGAGCTTACCCAGCACATCTGGATGAAACTCGCCTACGCGCCTTGGTTCGATCCGGGCCGAATGAACGCTATGATCGAAGGATCTGAAGTGACTCTCAGCGGCAAAGTCCAAACTCTCGCGCAGCTGGATCGGCTCAGAGCGTTCGTCGCCGTGCACGGCGTAACCAACGTGCTTACAAGAAATATTGACTTCGATTCTCGACCTCCACGAAAGAGTCCACTCGACGACGATACGGACAAGCCGGACGGAGAGATTGAGGCAGCAGTCGAAGCAGCCCTCGAAGACGATTACCGTGTCGCCGAAGACGGTGTAAGGATCAGCGTTACCGGCGGAGTGGTCTCTCTGGACGGTTACGTTTCCTCCATCGGATCGAAGCGCGTGGCGGAGGCCGACGCGCGGGCAACCAAGGGTGCTGGCTACGTCTACAACTACCTCAAAATCCGGCCGCGCCCGCGGCTGCCGGACTCGAATCTCAAAGAAGCGGTCGAAGGCCGGTTGCGCTCGGACACCTGGCTTTGGGGGCAGACCATTTCCGTTAGCGCCAAGTCCGGACGAGTCACCCTGCGCGGCATGGTCGAGGACGAATTTCGCTGGGGCTGGGCCGAAGATTTGGTCTCGATGATCTCCGGCGTGGTCGAAGTGCGCAACGCGATGCGGATCGATTTTGAGTCACCGGAAATGATTCCGGACGACGACCAACAAGAAGAAGACAGGGGTAGCTGAACTACCACTCGCACCAGCAGCTGCTGATACTGAAAACGATACAATGAAAACGATTGAAACCACCACCGAACCCCTGCATCGAGTCGAGGATTTGCTCGCTGGGCTGGACGAATTGCTCGAAGAAAACGAAACTCCCGCGCCGAACCGTCGGCTCAGCGTTTTTCTCCCAGCTGGCCCGTTGCCTGCCGAGGCTAAGCAAGCTCAGGTCCACTGTCGCAACGCCTTGCGCCGCGCGGAAGAACTGGCCGCAAATACACTTTCAGGCGAAGAGGATCAGCGGCCGATTCTGGCTGTGTTAGGCGATCTCGCCGAGGACGAAGAATTCTGGAAACATCAGCAGGGCGGCGTGGCGATCTTTGCCGACAACGATCGAGTCCGAGTCTTTGAAATCGCGCATCCGTTCGAACCGCTGACCTTGCTTTCACCGGCGTGGCACCTGACGCCGTTGCTCGCCCTCGCTGCAAACGTCGACGCTTGCTACCTCCTTCAGCTTAGTCAAAACACCGTCCGGCTCTGCCGCGGTTCGAAGCTCGGAATCCGGGATATCACCCCGCCGGCGATGCCCACCAGCTTCGAGGAATCGCTTGCCGCGCAAACCGAATTCGAAGCGGACAAGGCCGCGCTGAAGCGGTTTTTCGCGGAGATCGACCGTCACGTCAGTCAAGTCCTCGGCGATTCGGACAACCCGCTCATTCTCGCCGGGGTCGACTATTACCTCCCGATTTATGCCGAAGTGACGGGCTACCCGCACTTTGTCAGCGACCGCAATGTCAGCGGCAATCCGGAGCACTGTTCTTGTGCCCAACTACACGAAGCCGCGTCCGCGCTCCTCCAACCGGAGTTTATCGAGGCCCGCAAGAATGAGCTGCAGAAGATGGCGAAGATGGCGGACGGCCCCAAGGTCATCTCGAGTTCCCAGAAAATTCTTCAAGCAGGCAGTTTGGGCCAGATCCGCGCGGTGATGCTGCCGTCGGACGAACGCTGCTGGGCTCACTGCGATGATGCGTTGGGTGAGATCGAACCGGCTCGCGATGAAAGCGACACTTCGGCTGTCGACGCGATGCAGCGAATCGCCGAGCTGACCCTGCGCCACGGCGGAGAGCTGTTTTACCTCCAGCACAATCAAATGCCCAAAGGGCGCTGGCCGTGGGCCGAACTTCGATTCTAAGCATTTACTTGAACCCCGTTGATACCAAAAACCGTATGAAACGATACCCCATTATTCTACGCTCGGTCGCTCTCGCAGCGGCCGCGCTACTCACTTTGGTAGCATGCCAGACGACCCGCTCACTTGACGACCGCTTTCCACTTTCCGCTGACGGCGATTTCGACGACCCGGCCGATCTCCGTGAATTGAGCA
>JBLHLE010000840.1:0-4148 GCA_047620805.1 Pirellulaceae bacterium | reverse complement strand
TTTTCTTCGCTGGTCTTGGTCGCGCTAGAAAATTCCTGTTTTGCTTTTCCGACCGCTTCATCTTTGCGGCGAATGATCTCCAGCGTTTTTTCGTTCGCCTTTTCACGAGCATTTTCCAAGGCACTTGAAAGCGACCGGCGGCCTTTCGTTATGAACTCGTGAAGCTCGCCGTACGTCTCCATGGTTTGTCGGCGCGCGGAGGGAAAAACGAACCAGAATGCGGCAATGCCGGGTACGACTCCGGCGACGATGGCAAGCGGTATCCAGATGAAGTTCGACCAGCCCAATGTCGTGCCCGCTGGGTAGATAGCGGCCAGCGATATGAGGATGCCGATCAAGAACGGCCACGCATCAGCGATGAATTTGCCTCGCGCTTGGTTGGAAAGTGTAACTAACGTCGAGTGTGCTTCGTCCAGGGCAGTAGAGAAATCCTGCATAGCGTTGGGGATTTCGGTTACCCATTTCGAGTCGTTATCTTCGTGCTGCGGCAACTTGCACCAACGAGCTTTGACAATGGCGTTGGCTCTGTGTTCCAGCGTTTCCAGCTCGAATCGGCGTTGTTCCAGTCCGTTTTCGAACGCCTCGAATTCCGTCCGCGGTTCGTATTTGACCGCGTTGAACCTCTCCATAGCACTGTGCTCATCGTTGATCCACTTTTGCTTTGCAGCGGTGATGGCGAGGTCGGCTTCTTCGTGCACCTTGTCAGTGGCATCTTCGAACAATCGTTTCGCGGATTTCGATTCCGCGCTGTAGATCGTTTCAACTCGACTGAGGGCATCCGCATATTCCAGTTCGAGTCGAGATCGCTCTTGATGGTACTCGTCCGTAAGCTGTTGGATGACTTCTTTATGTTGTGACGCGAGAGATGCGGCTTTCTGTCCATAATCTTCACGATATTCGGTAAGCCCGTCCGCTCGAACCGTGGCAGTTTTGCCAAGCTCTGCGATCAATTCGCGTTGACGATCCGTGTTGATTTGTTCTTTAGTCACGTAGGTAAGTCCTAGATTCATATCGAGTTTGGCTTCGCTGGCCTGCGAAGCTCTGCCGTCAGCTCTGTCTCTGAGTTAAGTTCGTCTATCGGAAAGAGTCTGTTGGATGGTTCGTTTGTTGCTCAATCAACTCTGTAGATCGCTGCATTCGCGTTCGGCATCAGCCATCACTTTCATCATTTGTCGAATTGCTGTAACGGTATAATTGACCGAATTTCCCAGCGGGTTGAGATAAGTCTTTTCGAACTTCTCCGCCGCCTGGTCGCGCCAATGTTCCTTGGTCGTTTGCCAAGCTTCTTTAAGGTTCTTCGTCGATCGTTGCAAACGGATCGCGCCAGTATTTAGATCGGCAATAGTCATCTATCCTTGTTCCTCTGCTGTTGGTTCCGCATTGGTCTCGGTTGATTTAGGACCCAGCGGTTGGGTGTCAGTTGCCGTTTCGCTCGCCCTCTTGGGCGGCGGACTCGAGTCGCTACCGCTTGTGCTTAGTGTCGATTGAGTGTATTTGTCCAGAGCACCGACCATTCTTTCCAGTGAGGCAGTTGCGCGGGATAGATCGTTGTCCAGAAAGTTGGTTAGGCGGGCGATTTGCGTTTCGAATTTTTCGCTTTCCTGTCGAGTGATTTGAACCCACTTTTTGACAGCATCCATCTTTTCTTCGCAATACTGCAGGCGCCGCTTCGCTTTTTCGAGCTGCTTCTTTTCTTCATAACAAGAAGGGCGGTCGTCCGCGTTGATCGTAAGTTCTTTTCGCTCTAGAACTTGTCGGGCTTCTGTCAGGCGGTCGGATGCTTTGCGATACTCCCGCCGCCAATACGGCGCTCGATCATTTTCGAGCCAATTCAAGCCTCGTCGAACTTCCAGCATCAACATCGTCAGGCCGTCGCGCATCCCCTCTTCGTAACGGGTCAGGGCCGTCTTGAATTGAGGCAAGGCCTCGATCGAACTGACTTTCGCAGATTTGCTCATGCTGAGCCCCACTAATTATTGACCCATTGACACCGACGTCACTGAGGACGCCATTCAGGACGTTGCCAATTACGACTGCCAATTACGACTGCAGATAGTCTTCGATGTGCGAGGCTTTGCGAACGAGATAGGGGATGTATTGGTTGGTGGCGTCCGTAAATCTTGCGATCATTTTCAAGTGCTGCTCAAATTGTTCGACGAACTTCTTGTGTTCCTGGTCGCGCCAGGTGGAGCCGAGCACATTCAATTGGTTGCCAAGATATGACGTCTTGTCCTGTAAGTCGGTATTGAATTTCTTTAGGGCGCGAGCGAATTGTCGCAATTCATCAGGGTCCACTACTGCCTGGGGCATACTTCACCTCTTCTCTGGAAAGGACTTGAAGAACGAAAGACGTGCAATTAAACGAAAGACGAGCAATAGACGAGAGAGTTGTTTGAGGGTGAGTGGCACTGATTCGCGATAACACCGGGCCCGCTACTTCGTTCTGTGTGCATTGGATTCGATTCCCCGCACACCCTCAACTAATATTATATCGGTGGCGTTAACAGCAGTAAAGCAACGCAACGGAACCGCAACGTAGTGACACGTCTTGGTTTATCGCTTTGGAGTGCGATTGGAACACGTTTAGGGACCATGCCGCCATTACCCCATCACAATGTAGTTTCGCGGAGCATGTAGTTTCCGCAGAAATCATTCGTTAGGATGCGTGATCTTCTTAACGTATGGACTAGATAATTTGTCGAGCGGGCGCGGAAATGTTTCCTGAGCAGAGGCACAATCTTCGACGAATTTGCTTCGTTGCTCTCATTTGCTGCACTCATTTTGCCAGTAGCAGATTGGCCGTTGCGCAGTGGTCTGCGTTTCGCGGCGGGCGACTCCAAGCAGTTGCCGACGCGCAGAACTTGCCGACCAAATGGTCGCAATCGGAGAATCTATTGTGGAGCGTGCCCTTGGTCGGTCGAGGGAACTCTTCCCCCGTCGTCACGGATCACGATGTATTTCTGACGTCTCAAGACGCGAATCGCGATCTATGGATTGTCGATATTGACATTCGCACTGGCAAGACTTCTTGGCAAAACAAAGTCGGTGGAGGAAGCATTACCGCCACGGGACCCGCGAGTCTTTATGCTCATCGTCAGAATGCGGCCACACCCACTCCGCTGACAGATGGCGAAAACGTGTTCGCGTTTTTCGGAACCGGTGATTTCGTCTGTCTCGACTATCGCGGCGAGCTTGTTTGGCGAAGGAGTCTCGTAAAGGACTACGGTCCTTTTGACCTGTCTTTTGGGATGTCTTCCTCACCCTGCTGGATTGGCAAGGAGTTGCTATTGGCTTGCGTTAACAAACGTTCTTCGTACGTAATCATCATGAACCCTCGTTACGGAACCACTGAGCACAAGCTAGGCCGAGAGTACTACGCGAAAGCAGATGGACGCGATGCTTATTCCTCTCCCGTAGTGTTCGATTCCCTAAATCCAATAGTCCTAGTTGCCGCCGCCGACACGCTCGATTCGCACGTGTTGTATGCGCAACCGAAATTGAAATCGATGTGGCATTCGTCATCTTTGGGAATCGAAAGTGACCATGGTCGAATCATCGCGTCACCCACGGTTTATGAAAATACCATAGTCGTAACAACCGCTAATCCACTCGGCGCTGGCGTTGGACGCGTCCACGCACTGGATATGAATTCGACCGGCCAGGGCCGGGTTTTGTGGGAGTACAAAAAGTATACGCCCGATTGTTCGACGCCCGTTTGTTATAAGAATCGAGTGTATATGGTTCGAGATGACGGTATTGCGTCTTGTCTGAAGTTGCGGACCGGCGAACTCGTGTGGCGGAAACGCCTCGGCAAGGGGCCGTTTCATTCTTCCTTGGTAGCGAGTGACGACAAAGTTTACTTCTTAAGCCGCGATGGAGTTTGCTATGTTGTCGCTGCCGACAATGAAGGCGCGTTACTCGCCGAAAATCAATTGCCGGGCAACTTCTACGCCACTCCGGCGATTTCCAACGGAGTCATGTATATTCGTTCCGATACACATCTTTACGCAATTGGTCGCCCAGCTAAGCAGTGAACGGCTAAGCAGTGAACGGCTAAGCAGTGAATTGGCAGAGCAGTGAATTGGCAGAGCAGTGAATTGGCAGAGCAGTTATCGACCGAACGCTAGATGATGGTGAGCGGATTGCGG
>JBLHLE010000839.1:0-4151 GCA_047620805.1 Pirellulaceae bacterium | reverse complement strand
TTCCCTCCGGCGGCGCAGGAACCACCCAACGCAAGCCAGAACGATGGTTAGAACGATGGTTAGAACGATGGTTAGAACGATGGTTAGAACGGCGGCGGAGAGAATGAGAAGCCAGCTGCTGGTGAGCGGCCTTGCGTATTCGAAACTCAAAGTCCCTTCCGCCAATGTGATGTCGCCAATCGATTGCAGCAATTCTGTTCGAGTTACTCGTGAGCCAGGCCACGCAGGTTTCTTTGACAGAGCGTAAACAGTGATGTGGTATTCCTTGGCTCCCGGACCACGTGAGCACATCGGGTCGTAATCGGCGCGGCCCTTGTCGTTGTGCCCCGGCGTACCGATACCGATTGCGTTGCGAGGCAAACTGGTAACCTCGGCTGAAATGTCGTACAGAAGCCAATACGATTTAACTTCTCCGCGGTCGTGCGCTGGTCCAGGCATGTGCCACAAGTTGAGTGCGTAACACTCAGTTCCCGGCGGCCCCTTACTCCACGAAACGGGAGGCGATTCCCCCACGCCATCGCAAGTAAACTCGCTGGGATATTCTCCGTCGCTAAACGCCGAACTGCTGACGGTCAGCCGAGGCAAACTCTCTTGTTGCCGGTTCGCTTGCAAACCAATTTCGGCGGGCGGCAGGCTTGGTGGCCGCGGCGGTATTGGCCGAGCACCGCCCCTGGCAGGCGGTGAAAAACTTTGCGTCGTCGTTCTTCCGGCAGTGTCCACATAGCGAAAGTCAACGGTGCCGTTTTCCGCAATGGCGTAACTGACCGAGCCCGTTGCGCCGCCACTGCGGTATGTCAGCCGATAATTGTTCGCCGCCGTCTCCTGGAAATCGGATATCGTCGCATCCCGTAGTGGCGACATCGGCGGACGTATCGGTTCGGCCCGTGGCTGCGGATCCACTTGGCCACTCCGCTCGGTCACCTTTCCGTAGAATCCACCGTTCAAATACGGATAGCTCTTGGTCGCGTGATAGTGATACTGGCCGTGCTGGTCCTTGTGACCGTTGATGGAGTCCAGGTCTTTCACTGGCGAGCCATCCGGTTCGACGTAGCCGTAAATCGGAAAACCATCCAACGCGTATGCAATCGGCAGTCGCGGTCCAATTGTTTCCTGGAGATGGACAGGCGCGATATGGTAGTGATAGTCGTCTGCGCGGCCGCAGTGACCGCCGTACTCGTCCAACTCGCCAAACAGGTATGCATCGTCGCCGCGATTGTTTAACGGGTTGAAGATTGGGACACCGTTGATTGCCACCGCGATCGCCCCTCGCAAAAATCGGTTCTTTGCCGAAATCGGCGTTGACGCGGGCTCAGGATAAATTGGAATCCGCCAAGCGTTATCGCCAACATAGGCCTGCGGAAGTGGAACTTGCTGCTGCCACGCAGTGATTCCAACCATCATCCGATGCGCAGCGAGACCGCTCGATTCGACCAAGAAATAGCGATCGTCCCACCGCGTGCGAATCGCCCCGGTCTCAACGAACGCTGCAAACGACTTTGCCATCGGCGGTGACTTTTCAACGGCCGATTGATGATGGACAAACCGGTTTGTCGTCGATAAGTTTGCGGGAGTCGAATCGCGAGTAGGTGATTTGCGAGTAGGTGATTTGCGAGTAGGTGATTTGCGAGTAGGTAACGTCGCGCTGTCGCGCTGTCGCGCTGAACATGGCCAGGATGTGCCCATGTGGAGGAGTTCCTGCACAACCCCGTCAGCAGGACAAAGATTGTAAGGGCAGTCTTAAGCTTAGACGCTGACATGGTTACGTAACTTTCCGTTTCAATGACTCGACAACAAAGACGATGCGCGATTCAGCAAGCCTGAAGTAACATGACGACTTCGTGATTCTATGGCCGCTCGCAGAACTTCACAATGTAAACGCGGCTCTACGGCAACGGCCGGCCGCGAAACCGTCGCGGCCGAATCACGGCCGCCGAATCACGGCCGCCGAATCACGGCCGCCGAAACATGGCCGAGGTATTTCTGATTCTAGCGACTCTTTTCTGCTGGGAGTTGTCCGACGGTTGGGGGGCAGGACGGCTAAGAAGCAGTTGCTTATTGTCGAAAATCGCGTAGGATTGAGGCTTGCGAAAATCACGAACAGGAAGCAAATTGTGAATGAAGAACTGATCATTGGATTGCGAGAAGCGTTAACCGTCTCACCCGGCAATGTGCCGCTCCGCATTCAACTAGCGTCGGCCCTTAGCGCCCTTGGGCGATTTGACGAAGCGGAAGTCGAATATCGACAAGCGTTGTCACAAGCACCTGACAACATCGACATCAAACTTCATTTGGCCAAGCTTTACTCGCGAATTGGCAAGGCGAGTCAGGCAATGGTTATCATGGAGGCACTTTGCAGTGAATCGTCACCGCCGCCGAACGCTCTCGTGCTGTACGCCAAGTTGCTGTTTGCCGACGGGGAAGTGCGGAGTGCAGTTTCTCGGTACAAACAAGCGATTGAAGCGGATCCGGATGTTGCGGATCTCCAGCTTGGTCAAGACCTGGGTGTCGGCCAAGACTTTCAGGACTCCGAAGTGTTTGAAGGCCGAGTCCGAGAGACATCGGGCGACATTGGTGACGAGTTTACCAGCGAGATGGAGCGTCCCACGCTGATGTTCGACGATGTCGGTGGTATGGAAAAGGTTAAGGAAGAAATCCGCATCAAAATTCTGTATCCGTTACTGCACCCTGAATTGTACCAGGCGTACGGTAAAGAAATGGGCGGCGGGATATTGATGTACGGTGCACCGGGATGCGGTAAAACTTATCTCGCCCGAGCCACAGCCGGCGAAATCGGCGCGGGATTTATTTCCGTTGGAATCAGCGATGTTCTGGATATGTGGACAGGACAAAGTGAACGCAACCTGAGCTCCCTTTTTGAACATGCCAGAGCCAACAAACCGTGCGTACTCTTCTTTGACGAAGTCGACGCCTTGGGTGGTCGCCGCTCGGATATGAATAGCGGCAGCGCGCGACAACTCATCAATCAGTTCCTCTCGGAAATGGACGGTGTCGACAAGTCGAATGATGGAGTGCTTGTCTTGGCCGCCACTAATGCTCCCTGGCACGTCGACCCGGCCTTTCGACGACCAGGACGATTTGATCGAGTCCTGTTCGTTCCGCCACCCGATACTATCGCTTGCGGCGAAATTTTGAAATTGCAGCTGGCAGGGAAGCCCCAAGACGCAATCGACTATACCAAGATCGCAAAGAAGCTCGAACAATTCTCAGGCGCGGATGTCAAAGCCGTTGTGGATGCTGCAATCGAAGAAAAATTGCGTCAGGCGATGAAGACAGGCATTCCACAACCGCTCACAACTGCCGATCTCATGAACGCAGCGAAAACGCTGAACCCAACTACGCGCGAGTGGTTCTCAACTGCACGCAACTACGCGCTGTACTCCAACCAGGGCGGTATGTACGACGAAGTTCTCAAGTATCTCAAGATGTGAATCACTTCGTCCACGTTTTAATTCCTGGTCAGGCAAAATTATTTGAGGGAAATCGGACGTGAATCCGCACCTACAGCGAGCGCTGATGCTGGTCAATCAATCGCGTTATGAAATGGCCGAAGACGAGTTGCGGCAGGGGCTCGCAGAATACCCGAACGATGCTCAATCGCACGCGATTCTCGCATTGTGTCTCGCAGAACGCGACGCCTTTGACGAGTCGACTGAGGAGGTCCAAACCGCGATTGGACTCGATCCCGAACAGCCCTTCGCGTTCTATGCATACTCCATCGTGCTATTGAAACGCAACTTTTTTCGCGAAGCGACAACGGCGATAAACGAAGCCATTGCACTCGATCCATTGCAGCCAGACTATTTCGCGCAACTCGCACAAATTCACTTGGAGCTACGCGATTGGAAAGCGGCGTTGGCGGCAGCCGACCAAGGGTTGGCTACGGATGCCGAGCACGTGACGTGTGCCAATATCCGTGCGATCGCGACTGTTCGAATGGGTAACCAACTAGCGGCGAGCGAAAGCTTGGCGTCAGCTCTTGTCCGCGCTCCGGAGGATTCGACAACGCACGCTAATGTTGGCTGGACGCTTATCAACAGCGGCCAACACCGCCAGGCGATGGAATCATTTCGCGAGGCACTGCGTCTAGATCCGAACAACGAATGGGCGCGACTGGGAATCGTCGAGGCGAT
>JBLHLE010000838.1:0-4163 GCA_047620805.1 Pirellulaceae bacterium | reverse complement strand
CGATCTGGAAATCCTCACACCTTTGCGTCCGCTGCCGTTGGATGCCAACGGCAACCTGCCTTCGCTTAAACAGTGGCATAGTTAATACTTACGGATTAGAACAGCGGATAGGTTTTTCATCCCAGGAGTTCGGTTTGGCGTAGCATGAAACGGTTCTGAGCGTTAAAACCGAAGAATTCTAACATCCGGAACGTGTTGGGTTGAGAGTCGTCGATGAATTCTACGTGGTCGCAAAAAGTAGTTGAGCGGTTTGACCTACAGCTCCCGCGCGACCTGAAAAACTGGCTAGATTCAGAAGAATGGCGGCAAAATGGCGGTGCCGAATTTCGCCATCCGCTTCGCCCCGACCAACTCGTTGCGCCCCCTAAAGACACTATCTGGGCCGGCTTCATGCAGCCCGATACGCTCCCTTTGATAGGTAACGAATACGGCGACTGGCTGTGCCTTCGAGTCGATCAGCAGGGAACTATCCCCGAAGTTCTGTATTGGTGCCACGGTGGTGGCGACTGGATTCCCTACGGCAACACGCTCGCCGAAGCTCTGATCTACGACGTCGCCTTTCACTTCGTTCATCCGCGACGGCCCGAATTCACCGATCCCGACCCGCCAGCGGAGGTCCTGTTCGAGCGTGCGAACTGGGCATATCCGCAGCTGTCCGCAGCGCAGCGCGAAGCACTCCCTAAGTTCTGGGAGAGCGAAGTCGACACGACCGTGCTACTTCAGCAGCTCATCGACGCGGATGTTGCACAAGTCGCGGCGCGACGAGACATCATTCTGCAACACCTCGACCACATCCTCAAAACTCAATGCGACGCGAAGATGGCCGTCCAGCTCGATGCCCCGTGGGAGCCCGATTTTGTGAGCTGGCTGTTCGACACGGCGCTGCTGCCAGAAAGTCGCGAAAGTCAACTCAGCGAACATTTCCATCAGCCAATTGGCGAGCTGACGAAACAAGAGTGGCAAAAAGCGGAAACGAATGCACTCAGCGTGGCCGCCTTGCGACAGGACCTAGGCTGGGTCTTCGACATCGCCGGCTGGGCTGCAGAACGCGACGGCCGCATCGACCAAGCTATCCAACTCTACTTGCAAGGAATGAAGGCGTCTCTGTTCGCCGACGACACCGTTCGCTTTCGCACGCACTGGTATCCAGACGGATACGGGAAGTTTGCGGCTGCACGTCTGGCACAACTAAAAGACAACGTCCCCGCCGAAACAGCGAACGACGCCTACCTGCAATTGTTCTGGGCAAACGAACCCCAAACATTGCGTGGGCGAGTTTGCGACTATTGGCTTCGAGCGGCGCGAGAAGCGGAAGCCGACCACGCGTACGCCGAAGCATACCGCTGCTACTACAATGCCGGTTGGGACGTCGGCCTGCAATCTGTCGCTAAATACGGGCCCATCTTGGAAGGCCTGATCCGCAGCGCAAAACGCGGCGGTTGGACCGCGCGAGCCAAAGTCGCCCAACTGCATCACCAGTGTTTCACAGCGTGGTAAGTTGCGACAAACGCGACTCAGCTAGATCAAGTTGCCTAAGCTAGATCAAAGCGAAACGTCTTGCAGATGAACTGGTAGATTCGCGAGCCAAGCGTACGATAGCCCGCGTGAATTTTGGCCTGCCCGTTTGCGTTGATTAACACGGTGGCGTCCGCTAATTCGATTGGCACGTTCGCTTGGTACATGGTGGTTACCGTCCGCTCGTCGCCCGCCTGATCGACGTAGGTCATTAAGTCACCACCCCCTTTTTCAGTCATGTGGGCGGGCGTCTCTTCCATATCCCGCTCGGATATGTGCTCGATCGTTCCAGCGAATGTGCGCCAAGGCGATTGTGCCAAGACAAATTCCACATCTTGACCAATCTGAATCCCATCGATGTCTGCCT
Organism: Pirellulaceae bacterium; assembly: GCA_047620805.1. Lineage (GTDB taxonomy): Bacteria > Planctomycetota > Planctomycetia > Pirellulales > Pirellulaceae > JBLHLE01. The sequence continues at coordinate 2,281 of JBLHLE010000838.1, read as the reverse complement.
GGTCGATGACCAGCACCGCATCCAGTTTCTTGGGATTGCCAACTTTACAAACGAGTACGCCACCCGGCATATAGGCACCGACATTCTTACGCTGAAGAGGAGTACCCGACCAGAATCGCAACTGGCCATCGACTTCGCTCTTGTAAATCGGCTCCGCGGATATCACCGTACCCGCAATCGGCGACTTAATCGTCAAACGCTCGACGTCCCGCTCGAGATCGGCGAGTTCGCGTTTGAGCGAAGTAATCTTCTTGGCCAAGTTCGCGTACTCCATACTGGCCGATTCATCGCCTCGCAACTTGCGATTGCGAAGCGAATCCAAGCGAGAGTTCATTTCTTGATACTGTCCCCGCATCGACGCCAGCAACAATTCAGAGTCCGAATCGTCCAGCTGAACCAATGTCTCGGCAACCGAGACGATCTGGCCGGGCTGAGCTTCTATCTTTCGCAACCCGCCGGGAACATCCACGTAAACGGAAGCAGCATCCCGCGGTTGAATCTGTAAATTGCAACTGACTTGATAGGGCAGGGGGACGAACAACAAGAGAGCGAGCCCCGCAACGGCTCCACCTGCGCTGAGCATCAGACGAGTTTTGTTCACTTGCTCGAACCTCCCAGGGACGTAAAAGAACTTTGCCAGCTGCCACAAGGGCATGACGATCAACGAAAACAACGACATCGCGGCAATTGCTTGACCGACGATCTTTAGTCCGTAAGGTTCGAACACTTGATACAAGAACCACATTATCGAAAGAGAAATGACCCAGCGATAAATCCCTGCCGCAATACAATAGAAGCCGAACAACGCTTGGTTCTGCTTAGGCAAGAATGGGTCGTCCGTCTCCGGCAAACCTAAGAACCACTTGCTCATCTTGCGATTCAGAATCGTCGATGCTTTCTGTCGTAGATTCGGGATCTCTGCAATATCGGACAAAATGTAGTAACCGTCGTACCGCATCAACGGATTCGCGTTGAATAGAATGGTGCTCACCGAGCACACGAACATGATGTTCAAGCAGAGGTAATTCAACATCCCCGCCTGGGAAAACCACCACAGATACGTGCAAATCGAAGCTAAGAATATTTCGATGTACATTCCAGCCGCGCCAATCGCAGCCCGATGCCATTTATTAGGCAACATCCAGCTGTCGGAAACATTGCAATACAAGCATGGTGTCAGCACCAAGAACATCACACCCATCTCGTGACACTCGCCGCCAAATCGCTTACACGCAATTCCGTGGCCAAATTCGTGCAGCACTTTCGTGATTCCGAGTACCAACGCCAACCATATCCAATTCTTGAAAGCGAAGAATTGCTGAAACTCTGGCAGTCGATGTTGAAACTCTTCGAAGTGCACGCCGATCAATACGAGCGCGCTTAGCGCAAAAGCGCCGATCATCCACGCGGCGGGAACCGTAAACAGCCAACGCAACCACGGCGTCATTCTCGATAGAAGTGCGTCGGGATCGATTCCCTTGAAACGAATGCAGAGAATGTTCGTCAGCGCCGACTTGCGTTCCTTGGTCGTCTTTTCGTTCCGCCGCTTAAGTAACTCAGCTCCTTGGCCAGGCGCTGTCGAAACTACCAACGAACTTTGATACAGCATACCGATCAGGCGATGCAGCTCTTGTCGAGATATGCGTTGCGGAGCAAACCGTTTTTCGAAGCGACGTTTGAGTTGGTTGAGGCTGGTTTTGCCGTCTAACATCTCGAGGATCGAGAATTCCTCCTCCTCGAAACGATAATACTTCAGGCCCAGCGGGTCTTTTACGACTCGATACTTGCGGCCGAGATACGATTGCTCTCGGACGATCAAGTCGGCTCGCATGTTAATTAGCAGCGACCGATTGGCTCCAGGTATTAACGTACTCATACAATATTCAAACCGCGAACGGTTCGCCGCTCGCTAGAACTACAGCCAGAAAAAGACGCGCGAGTAAACCGTTTCGATCAACTCGTGGAACCACACATACCCGATCGACCGACGGCCGCATTGCACCTTCGCCTGCACCGTCGTTTCGCTGCGCAAATCGGGGATCCTTTTAGGGTCTACCGCAACTCTTAACAACACAGAGTTACCGTGGCGTTGATGGACGTGCGCCGTTCGATGAATCTCGACAATCCGTCCAGCGAAAGCTTCCTGTGGATGCGAAGAGAGCATAAAAGTGACAGGCAGGCCAACGTAGGCTGTCGCTTGGTTGGCTTGCTGCGTTACACCAGCATTCTCTGCGGCTTCCTTTTCTGCGGCTTCCTTTTCTGCGGCGAGAATATAGCCCAT
>JBLHLE010000837.1:0-4167 GCA_047620805.1 Pirellulaceae bacterium | reverse complement strand
GATGCTGTAAGTCCCCCTACCCCGCCGTTGTTGAAGTTGGAGTTCCCAGTACTTAAGGTTGCGCCGAAACCAGTGCCGTCGGTGTCAACCGAAACGAGAATGGCTTCACTTTGGTTGTTCGTCGGGTCGACGTGATAGGCGATCGCGCTGTACGTCGCGGCTGGCAAGTCGCTCAAAGTTAAGCGGACTATGCCGAGATTGTTCTTAATGAAGTCTTCGCCCAGGGCAACCAGCGCGTCGCCGTTTCCGTCTCCTCGATCTCGCCAATCGAGTCCCCCGCTATTAACACCCGCGGCGTTAACATTGCTTAGCGAAGCGCCGAATGTATCACCAGTATCTGCGGTAAGTCCGTTGAAATCGATGTTGGCGTTACCGTTACCTGAGCCGCTGAGTGCGACTGCGCCCGGTTCTACGCGTTGGTTGTTCTCGCCAATATCGAGCGTAACGTAGTCGAAGGTGTTGGTGCCCCCGATAGTGAAGATATCACCAGCGATGGTATTGTCTCCACCGCTACTTAGCAGGCTGCTGGCGTCGCCGAGTGCGATGTTCTCAGCTCCGACGTCGATGCCCCCAGTCAATTCGAGTTCGGCAGCGGTAACAGAAACGCCTCCGACGTTGCTACCGAGCGCTGTATCGCTGCCAGCCACCAGTCGTCCGCCAGTTACCTCGATTTCACCATCGAAGCCGTTGGCGCCAGCAAGGGTCGTTACTCCACTGCCGACTTTGTTCAACTGCGACAAGCTGGCGATCGCTCCGGTGACCGCGACGTTTCCGCTGCCGCCTGCGGTGAGAGTCGACTGTTGAGCAGTTGCCGAAATATCACCTGCGACTGTCAGTGTACCGGCGTCGCTGGTAATGGAATTGACAGAGCTTGTTTCAACGAATTCCAATTGCAGCCCGGCCAGCGGTGTTTCATCGTCGGCGTGTGGCCGACCATCGAAGACAATAACAACATCGCTCGCGCCATCCGCCGTGAAGTCAAATTGAGTGGCGTTGGATTCCATCTCAGCAGTCGTCAAGCCGGCAGCGCCACCAGCGCTGAAGTTTGAGTCGCCGACGGCTCCAGAGTTGGCAAAGCCCGTTCCGGTGTCCACATGAACTTCGATTTGTCCACTCTGCGTATTATCCACGTCGACATGGAAGGATGTTGCGACGTAATCGCCGGCCGGCAGGCCCGTCAGAGTGAGGCGGATGATTCCGCCATTGTTCTTGACGAAGTCTTCGCCGAGAGCGATAAGGGGTTCGTTCGATCCGTTGCCTCGATCACGATAATCGAGGTTGCCAACGGTCGCTCCTGCTTGATCGACGTTGGTCAATGAAGCGTCGAAAGTACTGCCAGTAGCAGAGACGAGTCCCGAGTAGCTGTTGTTGTTCTGGGCGTTATTATTGCCAAATAGTGGGATGTAACCTGGTTCGACACGTCCAGCGTTCTGGCTGATGTCAAAGAATGCGAAGGGGACGTTCCCTTCTTCTGTTAGGCGAATCGCCCCCGACGTCGTGTTGTCGCCACTGAGGTTAACCAAGTCGCCACCGAGAGTTAATGCTTCGGCGCCGATATCGACTCCGCCGGAGAGGCCGAGTGTCGCGCCTTCCCAAACCGTCGTGCCGACTGCATCTGTCCCCAGTGCGCCGCTATTTGCGGCGGTCAGTTGCCCAACTTGTACATCAACGGGTCCGGCAAATGTGTTGACGCCAGCAAGTGTGGTGTTGCCACTTCCTGTTGACGCGATGCTATCGACGGCGCTGATGGCTCCGTTGACGACGATATTGCTTTCAGAATTGAAAGTCACATTGGAGGCTGGTTGGTTGTGCGTGATGTTGCCCTCGACCGTGAGGCTGCCGGCGACGGCGCCGATGGTCGCATTGGCAGCGGCTGGTCCATTTGCAACCGCAGCGATGCCATACATGTTGTTGGCATTTAGGCTGGCGCCCAAAGTGATTGGTCCATCGTGGGCTGTCAGGCGGTAGATGGAAAGAGTCTGGTTGATACCAGCACCCGCACCGACTCCGTTGCCCGCCTCGTCGATGCCCAGGTCGTCACCTGTGTCGGCAAATCCGAGATTGCCCAGCCAGGGAAATTGAGTTGCTGGACTGGTAAATCGATTGTCGATCCACACGTACAAGTCGACGGTTTGGGCGAAGTCGAGATCGATCGAATACCCGCCAGCGGCCTTGTCGTCGTTAGCTTGTTGCACGATATCCGCGCCCTGAAGATACGACGGGATGCCAGTTCCAGTTGCTCCGTTCCATTCGTGGGTTCGGTCCACGTATGCGTCTACATCTTCTACTAAGCCGCCGGCGACAACCTGAAGCGGTTCTGGCGCAACTCGACCATTGGCACTTAGTAGCGTGAACAACGAGCCGCTAGAGGCTGGGACTAGCTCGACGTTACCGGTGAGCGTGTTGTCATCAGCAACATTTATGAGTGAGCCTGCGCCGGCACCCGATCCGTTGATGGAGACAGCTTCTGCGACACTGATATTTCCAAGCAATCCTAATTCGGCGCCAGTATTAACTGTCGTCCCGTCAGCCGTGCCGCCCAGTCCCGTATCCGACGCTACGAGCAATGTGCCACCGTTCACTACTGTGTCGCCAGAGTACGAGTTGTCGCCGCTGAGTGTTGTTGTTCCAGCATCAGACTTAGTTAGGCCTGTGGAGTTGCTAATGTCACCGTTCAATTCGATGTCACCCGCGCCCGTTGCAGCGATTTGGGCCGATCCGCCATTAATATTGCCAACGACCGCTAGTTGTGACGATGCGGAGTTAAAGGTAATCGTTCCCGAGGCCGAGGCTGAGAGGTTCGCGGAAACCAAGTTTCCCGTGGCGCCATCGTTGGTGACCGTCCCGGCGGTAAGTGTTCCGGCTCCCGCTACGTCGTAAGAGAGAATGTCGGTATCAAAACGCAGTGTTCCCGTTTCGTAGTTGCCGTCGACATCGATCATCGCGCCACTGACACTTCCGATTGCTTCAATCCGCAGCCCGGAGAGAGGCGTTTCGAGGTCTGTTGCCTGAGAACCATCGAAGACAATTGATATCGGTCCGCCCGTCGCGTCAATCGTGAACTGAGCTTGCGAGTCTATAACCTCTTGAGTTGTCAGGCCAGCAACAGCGCCGTTGTTAAAATTCGAGTTTCCTTGGACTCCCTGAGTGACGAATCCACTGCCTGTATCGACGTGGATTTGTATCGCTTCGCTTTGATTGAAGTCAGGATCGACGTGGTATGACGTGATTTGATATCGACCAGCTGGAATGCTGTCTAAATCGACTCGAACGATTCCCTGATTGTTTTTGACGAAGTCCTCGCCCAAGTTAACTAATGCATTCGAACTTCCATTTCCGCGATCTCGCCAGTCGAGTCCACCGATATTTGCGCCAGAAGTATTCTGTCGACCGATCGTCACACCAAAGGAATCAGCTGTGTCAGACGTCAGGCCCGTATAGTTAAACGAATTTCCTCCGTTGCCAGTTCCGCTAAGTTCGATTGCACCTGGCTCGACACGCTGGCCACCTAATCCAATGTCAAGCAAAGCGTATTGGGAAATGGAAACGAGTGAGTCGTCGAAGACGGCTTCATCTGCCGCGCTGTTGGGGAAGCCGGAGTTGGTATTCCAGTTTTGTGGGTTGGACCACAGATCATCCACACCGCCTCCGTCCCACAGAAAAGTTGCGAGCAGATGCCGCGATTCAAGCGTTTCGAGGTTCAGCTGTTTGCGTACTCGGTCACGACGTCGCCGTTGAGGCTGACTCACTTTTTTCATGGTGTTTTCTCGACTTGTTGGGCCCGCAATGACTTCGCAATGACTTCGCAAGAATAGCGAAACGGGAAAGATTGGGAATCGGAAGAACTAGATTTGGCCGCGATTGCGTTATTGAAATCTGCTAAACGATGAAAGGATCCGTTCGGCAACTACACTGAAAGTACACACCACAAAAGTACACACCACAAAAGTACACAAGGCGTAGCGAAAGCGTGTCGCGCTGCTATTTCTGTAGACGATGGTGCCAGTCTCTATTCCGGATAGAATTTAGAGAATCGAAAGGCGAAAGTAAAGAATTTAAGGACACTTCTCGGTGAACACCACCAAAATCTTGGTCGCAAAGTGGGTTTGACGCTGTAAATACCGGGCTATTTACGGCTGGCGTATGACCTGGTTGCAGGGCTGATTC
>JBLHLE010000836.1:0-4169 GCA_047620805.1 Pirellulaceae bacterium | reverse complement strand
GATGTCGGCATGACAACCGGGATAGTTCTATTGGCAACCGGAGTCGCCCTCATGCTCTTGTTGGGCCGCGAAGAAGATGATTGGCGCTTCCGCGGTCGAGTCATATGTTATTTTTGAGAACTGGCGGGAGTGTCTGGCGGGAGCGTCTGGCGGTCGATTAGAATGTCCGCATGCATTATTCTCGCCTGATTTCAATTGTCGTCCTTCTCGTTTCGTCTTTCAATCTGGCGATTCAAGCCACCGCGCCGCTGCTGGCTGCGGAATTCGATGAGGTGGTGGCTCCGTTCGTAAATGCTCATTGCAAGAAATGCCACGGTAAGTTGAAGCCAAAGGGTGGGCTCTCCCTCGTCGAGTTGAAAACAGATTTCTCAGACGAAACGGTTATCGATACGTGGCAACTTGTCTTGGAGCAACTCGAACTCGGGGCGATGCCGCCGGAGAAAGTGGCTCAACCGCAGACACTGCAAGTTAAGCAGGTGACATCATGGATCACCGAACAGTTGCGGCGAGTACAGCAAATTCCTGCGGTCGAGCATAAGTTACGATCGCCGGAATTCGGCAACTATGTGAACCATCGCAGGTTATTCGACGGATCGGAAAAGGGGCCGTCGTCTTCACCCCCTCGTTTGTGGCGTTTGAGTCCGTATGTGTACGATCGATTCGTCGATGGGGTTGGGGGCGATCTGCGGCGTCAGACTGCAATACATCAACCGTTTCCGCTGGATGCAGGAAAGGGACTTCTCGCCGACTTTGCTGCTCAACAATTCGCTGGTGCCGCGACTCTGGAACTTCTACAAATGAACTGCCAAACGATTGCCGAATTCCAGACGACTGGCGTTCAGCATCGCGACCACGAAGGCAAGTTGCGACGACTGAAGCGAACGCCGCGCGAATTCGAGGGGCTAATCCAGTCGGAGAAGCCGGTAACTTCCGAACAGATTGAAACGGCGATCCGGTACGAATTTCAGTTGCTGCTGCAACGCCCGCCTACCGCGAACGAATTGCAGGAACTGGTTCAGTTCTGTCGGACGGCAAGCGAGATCGGTGGAAACGCTCGCGGGCTCCAGACAACTCTCAAAGCGATCCTGATGAAGCCCGAATCCGTGTACCGCATGGAGATTGGCTTGGGACCCTTGGACGAACTCGGCCGACGTCGTTTGTCCGAGTATGAGTTGGCCTTTGCGATTGCGCGGGCCCTGACGGATAAAGGGCCGGATGACATTCAAGTGCGGTTTCCGCTGCCGGGTTCGGCAGACAGGAAAGCGATCGATGAAGTACCGACCCGCAGTGTATTGGCTCTGGCTCAAGCGGGAGTTCTTGCTGAGCCCGAGAACATTCGACGCCTGGTCGTGCAGATTTTGAACGACAATAATATGTCGACAGCTAACTATCGTATGTTTACCGAAGACCATCGCATCGGAAATACGCGAGTACTTCGTTTCTTTCGCGAGTTCTTTGGCTATCACCACGCGCCGAAGGTGTTCAAGGACGAAAAACGGATCGGCTTTGGAGATCGTTATCTTACAGAGCGAATGGTCGACGATGCCGATCAGCTGGTGATGCATATTTTCGATCAAGATAAAGAAGTTCTGCGGCGACTGCTGACGACGGACGAGTACTTTGTCGCGTACCTCGGTTCGCTCGATAACATTCAAAAAGACCTGCACTACATCAAAACGAATAAGAACGACGGCAATTTTCGGTTCAACAGCGAGTACGTCAAACGTGCCGAAGATGCTGGACGGCATCCAATTCCGATTGAGGGCCCGAGTTCTCGTAGTTACGTCGATTTCTATAACTTAGACCATGAGACTTGGGACTATCCCACACAGCAGCCGTTTCGATTGCCCGCTAAACAACGAGCGGGAATTCTGACCCACCCGGCTTGGCTGATCGCCTGGAGTGGCAATTTTGACAACGATCCAATTCGTCGCGGGAAGTGGATACGCGAACACCTTTTGGCCGATACCATTCCGGATGTGCCGTTGAACGTAAACGCCGTCGTGCCGGAAGAGCCGCATAAGTCACTCCGCGATCGCTTGCAGGTAACTCGCGAAGAGTATTGTTGGAAGTGTCACGAAAAAATGGACCCGCTCGGTCTTCCATTTGAACAGTACGACGATTTTGGCCGATATCGCGATCGTGAAATGGTTGGCGAGTTGCTTTCGATTTTTCCGGAGCGACACACGAAAGCGAAAACACTGCCGATCAACACTAATGGTGCGATTAATAGAAGCGGCGACGCAAGTCTCGATGGAGAAGTTGACAACGTAGCCGAACTTGTTGGCAAGTTAGCGGATTCCGAGCGCGTCCGGCAGTCCTTTGTACGACATGCGTTTCGCTATTGGATGGGACGAAACGAGACATTGGACGATTCCCCGACGCTGATGGCTGCGGATGATGCGTATGTGAAAGGAGGCGGCAGCATGAAGGCTTTGATTGCCTCGTTGCTCTCCTCGGATTCATTCCTGTACAGAAAGAAGAAGTGAGCGGATGCCCAGTACACCGAGAGAATTCCGACGTACACGAAGAGATCTTTTGAAGGCGAGCATTGCAGCTGGAATATCTCCGTTGCTGTTTCCGATTGCGAATCAATTGAAGCTACACGCGAACGGCGATGAAGCGAAATTGCCAATGCGTTTCCTGTTCGTCGTCAAATGCAGTGGGCTAACTCCTGCCGAGCTAGTACCGCAAGAGATGAGCGAAGAGATGGTGAAGCCGGGGCAGCAGGAAGGCTGGCCAAAGGAACTGAAGCCAAGTGACTTGCTGCTCGATGTTGCGCTGGCGGACAAAAAACTGCCCGAGTCGTTGCAGCCGCTGACACCGTTCAAAGACCACTTAACTATCCTTCAGGGGCTGTCCGGTAAGATGTGCCGCGGTGGTCATTCGGCCTGGTACGGCGCAATGGGATGTTATCACACGGGGAGCGAAGGGAGCCCTGGCCGGGCAGCCACCGCCACCGTCGATGGTGCGCTTGCGCGAGCACTACCGGCGATCTTTCCACATGTCGGTTTGACGCTCGGCGGAAAGGTGCTGACTGGCGTGAAGGACTCGGTTGTGTATCCGGGCATCTCCGCTCTGGATATCGACCGTCCGTTGCCATACCAAGCGAGTCCGCAAATGGCGTACAACAATTTGTTCGGGATTGCCGCGACCGGTAAGGGCGCGCAGGCAGAGCAGCAACTCAATTCGATGTTGCTGGACTATATGGTCAAAGACGTCAAGCGCCTGCAAGGGCAAATCGGCGGCGGAGATCATGAGAAACTCGACCACTATCTGGAAGCATTTGAAGGGCTTCGCGATCGCCGACGGCAACTAGCGGGACTAGAAGCTCAGATTCGTCAACACGCGCCGCAGGTTGACGACAAGTACGTTTCCGATGTGGAAACCGATCGCATCGAAGCTCACTTTGATATTGCTGCTGCGACCTTGATCGCGGGACTTTCCAACGTGGTTACCGTACGTGCCGATACGCTGGAGGTGACCTACCGGGGACTAGGGATTTCCAAACATGTGCATGGTCTCGGGCACGCCGAGACGGTTCAGGGCATGACGGCATCCGCAGCGCGAAATCGAATTCGTAAGTTTCAGATCGAGCAAATCGCCCGCGTCGCTGCAAAACTGAAAGCCGTCCCGGAAGGTGATGGTACGATGCTCGATAACACGTTGATTGTCTATTTGAGTGACGCGGCCGAGAAGCATCACGGCAGTTGTATTGAATGGCCATTCGTTTTACTGGGCGGACTCGGCGGGCGACTCAAGCAGTCCAAAGGCGGACGGTACCTTCAATATCCAGGCTACGGTAAGCCGGGGCATCACACGATTGCCAATCTGTACAATACCCTGATGTTCACTGCCAGCCGGCCGCATGAAAAGTTCGGACGCTTCGATTTGAATCTCGATGAAGCGAAGCAACGAGGGCCCTTGTCGGAGTTGTTAACTTAGTCGCCGACGTCGCCAGACTTCCGGCCTGACGCGGCAAACCACATCGCTATGCAGGATCGGCCTGAGCTCTGGCGAGCCCAGCTACCGGCGGTCAAAGTAACCCGATGCGTCAGCGAGGCGCAGAGTAAAATTCCTCGTTGACGCATCGGGCAACGAATAGGCAGGAGTAGCGGATGTCGCCAGACTTCCGACCTGACGCGGCAAACCACATCGCTATGCAGGAT
>JBLHLE010000835.1:0-4173 GCA_047620805.1 Pirellulaceae bacterium | reverse complement strand
CGTTGGTCAATGTTCGCGTAGCGGACTACAGCGTTTCCGGTGCAACTCAAGACGGTGCAGTTCCCACGGAATCGCTCTCGTTGAACTACGAAGAAATCACTTGGACTTACGACAAGATGGGCAAAGATGGCTCGTCCAAAGGTAAAGTCGAAGCCAGCTGGAAGATCGAAGAAGGCGTTGCCTAATTCGCTCCGGTTAACTGCAAAACAAAAGGGACTTGGGATTCATTTCCAAGTCCCTTTTTTAATGCGCAGGTGTTCTTCACCTCAACACTCACCATTCTTTACTCCCGATAATCGGACGCCGCGTAGCGCAGCGATCAGACTTTGAGAAGTCCGTGGACTAAGAATGATTCCAAGCTCTTCTTAACATTCGCTTGCAGCAGTTTGCGGATCGCGTCTTGCCTGGACTGCTGATCGAGTTCTTCGGTTAGCTGGACAACGAGCGTACCATTTTCGACGAGCGCTTCGGTGTGAGTGACGATTTCGTCGTAGTTCTTTTGGCCGTCCAGTGCCATCAGTACATGACGGCTAAAAGCGTCAAGCGTCACGGTTTCGTGCCGGAGATTCGTAACATTGTTGCCTTGTTCGGCTTGGTACCTGGACAGTCTAGCAGCAAGCGGTTTGGAGGCGATCTTTCCAGCAAAGTGGTCTTCAAAGAACGAACAGTCTACTATTCCCATCAGCATGAGGTGGTTAAGAGAGCTCGCCAAGTCATAGCGTGCTTTCTCGACTTGAGTTGCCTCCTGGATCGCATTTGAACCGACGCTTAACTGCGAGGCTTGAAACAGGTCTGCAAACGACATTCGACCTGGCCAAGCATTATTGAGATGTGCTAAGGCCGCTTTGGTAATTGGATCCGAAGTGTTAATCGAACGATTGGTTTTTGCATCGACAAAAGAAACCTCTTCGCCCGCTTTCAGCTCCACCGAGCCACCACCGCCGCGGAGTCCCAAACGACCGGCGTAGTAGCAATCGAAAACGCTATTTCCGTCCAGGTTTCGATTTAACTCGACCGACTTGTGACACAGCAATGACTGGCGGAATGTTCGATTGCGGACGAAATCAACGTACTGCTCGCGTTGAATGAGAGTCGGAGCAACGCGTTCCAATGTCTCCGCGACGGAGTTTGGCAGGTTGCCCAGCCACATACTCGCTAAGCTCGCATCCGCACAGTATTGCAGGTCGAATTTACTAGCTCGATCCATAAATTGGTGAAAATATACCGGATCGTTAAACGTCTCTAGATGTTCGTGGTAGAGGTAGTTGTCAGACTGCTTGCTGAGCAGATCGAGTTCCGATTTGAGCATCCGCCCGTACGCGGAGTCCTGGGAGTCGACAGATTCAGTGAGGAACTGTAGCAGCGCCCGAGCTTGCTGAATCTTTTTCGGTTCGTTGCCTTCAATGCGATCGACATGGTAGCACATCATGTCGCGGATCATTTCCCGCATGTGCCAACCGGGGTATGTGTTGTAGCTGACATAAGCAATGCCAGAGGGGGTCAATTGATCCCGGCAGACCTCCAGGATTCGCTCCTGAACTTGAGGTGGTACCCAAGAATAGACGCCGTGGCAAATGATGTAATCGAATCCATCTTCGTCGTGAAAATCGAGAATGTCGGCTTGCTGCAGGCAGATGTTATGCAAATCGAGTTGGCGGATTTTCTCGACGCCTTCATCCACCTGACGTTGGGATAGATCGATGCCAACGAAGCTAGCCTCGTGAAATACATCTGCTAGCGGGATAATATTGCCACCGCTGGCGCAGCCTATTTCGAGAATTCGCGCCGAGCCAGGGGGCACGGGCTGCATCCCAAACAGCCGAGCGATCGTATACAGTCGCTCGGGATGAGTCTGTTTGAAAGGATGGCTTGGATAGGGAATTTCGTCGTAGGTACTAGATTTGTCAGCAGTTTTTGGCATGGGAACATCTAATGCAAATATGTTCTGAAATAATCAGAGGCATATCCGCATCACTTGATGCTCACCACAGGATCGCGACGAACTTTGTCGATCGGCTCACCTCGTAGATTGTCGCGTTCGTTCGCGTCTTGATATGCCTTGCCGGACCATCTGGCTTCCGAGGTCATGACGTTGTTATACGTCAACAACGAGCCTTTTTCATAGTGCACATTTTTGAGTGCCAAGGAGTACTCGATTTCGGATTGATGGTAACGGATACGCGTATCTACGCGACGGCGTTGTGCTTCGAGTAGCACGTCTAGAGGAACTGGGATTCCTTTTTCGCGTTTAATTTCCATTGACCTTACTTGGTCGTCGACAGCACTTAGTCGATTATACTGTGTGAGCATGATTTGGTAGGCGCGTTTGACGTCGCCGACAGCGTTACTTAAGCCGTAGATTACGGTCCGTTCTTGCTCTTTCAAGACCGCTCGTTCTCTAGCGAGCCCCAATTCCGAGTGGCGGACCGCGGAATGAGCACGTCGATAGCCAAGCGGAACGCTCAATTCGACTCCAACTTGCCATTCTTCTCGGCCACCATTGAAAATATTGGCCATTGCACCGTTTGAGTGGTTGAACAGATCCCGGCCGTATCCGCGTTGACGATATCGTGCAATCGCGTCTACTCGCGGCATCAGGAAGTTCTTGTTGGCGACCAATTCGAGCTCTTGCTGTTTAACTTCCCAACGCTGTTTTCTTAGCTCGGGGCGACCTGCGAGCGCTTCTGATTTGATCGAAACCCAGTCGTACTCGATTGGAGTTCGCGTCGGCAGTTCGGTGGGTTGGATGAGGCGACCGTCATTGATTTTCATGCCGACCATGAGACGAAGTCGTCGTTCTGCCATTCGCACGCCGCCAGAGCTCCGGAACGTACCACCTGCCGTACCGTTATTTGTGCGGGTCGAATCGACCAAGCGGCCGTTGAGAGCGTCGATGACTTCCGATTGGAAACGGAAGTACTGCTCGCGCGCTTGCGACTCGTCGCTGGCAGGAGTGCCTTGCACGATTTCGGCATTGCGAGCAATGATCTGCCACGTCTTCAGGGCTGCATCCCGAGCTTCGATTTTGGCGGCCAGATCGCGATAGGTGAAGTAAAGATCCCAATAAGCGTTCTCTACATTGCTGACGAGGTCGCGAATGCTACTCTCAAAGTCAGCCAGACTAATGTCGGCGCGAATTCGACCGATCAAAACACCGTTGATCTGTCCTGGTCCCGAGTTCGGGCCAGCGATTCGATTGAATTCACTTCCAGCGCCCTGGAACAATGGCTGGCGAATTTCCGCGTCGATGTACGAATCAAACGATCCGTCTGGAAAATCGAGCCCGAGGGAGTTGTTTTTGTCGTACTGCGTAATGTGCCGTAACGTGTATTGTGTGCCTGTGGCCGCCGTCTTAGTGATACCCCACTCGTAATCGTGGAAATCTTGTCGGAAGTCGCCCGAGTTACCAAACGAATTGTTGTTAAACTCGCGATCGTTCTTGTCAATAATTGCGCTCGCAAAAAGCTGAGCATCAAAATCGCTGAGCGCTGCTTCCTCGCCCGTTCTAGGATTTGTAAAGGCCATTGCCGGTCCATACACTGACTCTAATGAGTCCGGATTCCGCAGGACTGTTCCTCCGAGATCTCGCATAATTCGCGAGTTTGCCAGCGCATAGGTCACGCACTCTTGGAGAGACAACTTCATCGAGTTGGCGTCAGTTAACGCCGTTTCATCGATGTCGTTTGGCGACATGTCTTCCATCCAAGGATCGTAACTGCAGTCATCGAGACACGGTTCATCAATATTGAGAACCTGGCCGCAATGTGATGGGGCCAACGGCTCCTCGACGCAGCAGGTGGTTGCGCAAGTTTTGCTCTTTCCACGATTTAAAGAGCAACCAGCGATGGCCACGCAAATGCAAATCAAGACGCTAAGATTCCGCTTTGTCATGCCAACAGTTTCCTGTTAGAGTTGGTGCCAAGCACAATAGTTACAGCTACTCGAGCCCAATAACCACTTGCCGAACGGAGCGACGACGAATCGCGGCTCGACATCTTCAAACTTGGCATGTTATTTCAACGGTTTGTGCAAGAAATGCGTACACCCACCAGTTTCATTGTGTTCTTCGGCATTATCCGACCAACTGAATCAATGATTTGTTGCGAATTGATCGTTGCAATTGGGTAGAAAACTAGAACTGTTAAATCCGTTAATTAGCGAGGTTTATACCTG
>JBLHLE010000834.1:0-4179 GCA_047620805.1 Pirellulaceae bacterium | reverse complement strand
GACGCGACAATCAACCCAGGAAACAGCGGCGGCCCGATGGTCAATAAACACGGACAAATCCTTGGCGTGATTACCGCATTGCTCGCCTCCGATAAGCTATCCGAAGTCGGTTTTGCCGTCCCGTCGAGTGCGGTAGAAACTATGCTCAAGAAACACAAAATTCCATTCCAGTCCGCAGCCAGTAGTGAATTGGAGGGCCTGGATGCGATTCAGTCGGCAATTAAAGCAGTGGCGTATTTGGAAATCGCAGCCGGACGCGGGAACATCGATACTCGAAACAGCGAGGTCCGGAATGTAACAGTGAATTACAAAGTTGAGGGGCTCCTTAACGCGCCCGCCAAGAGAGAGGTATCCAAGCAAATGGTCGTTGGGCCATTTGGGCAGATTCATTTCCACAGTGGTGAGTTGCAGTTTCCATTCTTTGTCGGTCAGGCCGGGGAGATAGGAGTCGAACCGTTTCCGCGCGACGGTCGAAAAAAGTGGGCTCGAACGGAGCTGGTGGTCATTCCTGTTGCATTTGAAACAAAAGTCGAAGATCGATTTCGCCCGTCTACGTTTCGCAATCGAGGTTCAACGACCACTCGGTTGCTTATTCCTGCAGTCCGTACTTCCAATTACCGAATGGGTACAGAGACCGATGGGCTCATCACAGTGCACAAGGACTTGAAGTTGGCCGTCATTAATCCGACTTCGGGAAACTTTGATGATGGCTTTACGATGACGGGACGCGGGCAATACAAGTTCGACACAAACCGCGGGATGATCGTCACTGGAGATACGACATATAAGCTCTCGGTTAATGGTGCCGCGGGCTCAAATCAGATTTCGATCCGCCAACGATATTTGTTTCGAGAGCCTAGTCAAATTCGTGTATACGAAACATTTGACGACGCAGTGCGGACTGCGGAACGGGAGCGGCTTGCTACAGCCAAGAATAGTGACCACACCTCCTCCAGACTTTCAATGTACACTCCCGTGGCCAGGTTGAGGTCGGCAACTCCTGCAAAGTTCAGCCCGCCCAAGGGAAACGACGGGCTCGTAGCAGAATACGAAGTTGATGGGTGGCTCGTCGAGTCCTTGGACTTTTCTCCCACTGGACGCTACTTGGCGTACGACTATCAAGGGTATGTGCAACTGATTGACTTAGAGAGCGAGCAACGCTTGGCGCGCGGCGCTCCGATTAGCGGTCAGAACCGAACGACATTAGTACGATTTGCTCCCGACGGGAAGACATTAGTTTCGGCGGGTAGACGGGGAGGGATTCAAGTTTGGGACTTTACTGACATTTCGCTCGGTAAGCATCGTGTAGTTGACTTACACGAGGAGCAATTGCAGGGACTGGCATTCGATCAAAAGGGCGCGCGAGCTTTTTCCGTTGATGAATCCAACTTAAATTGCTGGAACGTCGCGTCAGGACAACGCATTTGGAGCTTGAAAGCTGAATCGAATCAACTTTTTGCTGGAAGGACACTCTATGTTGCACAAGGTAGTGGCCAAGCGTTGATCGTGCGTGGGAGTGAATTGCTTTTACTGGACGCGAACAGCGGGAAGATACTGCAAAAGATGCACGTTGGTTCGGTGGCCTCCAGTAGTGTCTCCGGGGATGGCCGCTTGCTCGCGACGACGCGAAAGTGGAGAGTCATTTCGCTTCGCACCGGCCGCGACTATAAACCACGTTCGATCGATCCGCCTAATGTGTGGTTTACACACAATCCGCGATTCCTTCTCGTAAGTGGAGGTTTCTCAATATTCTTGATGGACGTAGAGAAGGACGAAAAACGTCGGGAATTCCGAATGAATCACGGCGCTCGAGTTATCGCTATTTCGCCTGACGGATTGCATTTCGCAGTGGCTGGCGATAACAGAAACGGCGCCATCAAGATCTTTCGTTTGCCAGACTACGTGACAGCACACTAGGGCATGAAGTTGCAACAAAACAAGCCGCCGCTAATGCGTGGCGGGTAATGGCTGGGCAACTCACCAATAGTTTTTTCTTTCGATACCTCAAATTACGGAATCCCGAAATGACACAGGCTGTTACCTGCAAGAGCTGTCAGCAGTCGTTCGCAGCGCCAGAACATTTGTTGGGACAGCGTCTGCCTTGTCCGAACTGTCAAATGCCAATTGACGTGCCATTTCCTCAAACCCAATTGACTGGCCTGCAGCCGGTACAGCCATCGATTCCGTCAACATCGTTAACATCGTCGACGACGACCTCGGCTATTGGGCGCAAGGTCAATAATCGGTTCATTATCGCCATTGTATTTGGCGTTGGCATTGGACTTATCCTGCTTATTTCCGTTGGCACCGCTCTCATCTTGGTGTGGGGGCGATCGAGAGACGTCGCGGAAACGACGTTGGATCAACCGGTTGCATCTAGTAATCCGCTCAACGTGCCGACTGTCACACGCAATCCAGTCGTGAGTCCGCAACAGGAGAAAGCAAATAAGAGAACCGCGAGTGAATCAGAGTCACTCGGAAATTCCTTGAAATTTGAGGTCCAGGAGTGGTTCGTACAACCAGACCCTCTTCCTGTCGCCCTCCAGGGCGCAAACGCAAATATAGAAAGTGTAGCAATTCCGTTTCCTGCTAATTCGGACCGAGGGGCAATCTTTCCGAATTACGGCGGGCGGTACGTGGCAATTCGGGAACACACGCCAAAGCGGGGATTCGCTGACAGAGTCTGGGACTTGCAAACTCAGCGACCTGTCGGGAAAGCAATAATGATGAAGGAAGTAAATCGAGTTGCTGGGTTAACAATGGATGGTCAGTACTTCGTTGCCGCGTTGAATCCGACCGATCTTACGTATGAGGAAGCATCGCAACGTATCGATCTTGGTTATGACGAAAGTGTTTTTATTTGGCGAGTTTCCGATGGGGAGCGACTACATGAAATACTAGATGCGGATAGCGATTATGACTCCGAACGCGCCTTCCACTTAACGACCGACAATAAACTCGTTGCGTATTGGGACAGCGGGGATAGGCTTGTGGTTTACGACCTCCAGTCTGGTAAAAAAGAACTGTCAATGGAGCTTTCAGCCCGGACGCAGGCAATCTCAGTATCGCCGGGTGGTCGTTACGTTGTAACGGTTGATTCTGTCGTTTATGCAGAGATTATTGTCATCGACTTGAGGAAGAAGGCGGTTGTGGGAAGAATAAAGTGTGGGCGGCTTGTATTATCCGGACCTGTCTTCGCGTTCAAGCCTGACGGTACACAATTTGTCTGCTTTGACTTCAGTTTGGACAATCCAAAATGCTATGTGTTTGATGTCAAGACCGGCCGGATCGTTCGCATCGTTGAACTTCCTGAGCAAATTCGCTATTACAGTCCATCGAGCAACCTGGATTTGGTTCAATGGTTGCAAAGTGACAACGGCTGGATGATCGCCTCGGAAGCTGTGTTGGATTTGAACTCCGGCCAATCGGTTTGGGAACGCCCAAAGATTTTCGACAAGAAATTCGAATCGCGATGCCTGCCTGATGACCGACTAATCTTAGACGATTCGCGCGGACAACAACGTGTGATGATTGCGTTGCCTCTGGGATTGGGGCAATAAGTTGGTGCATACCAATTGACTTGAATGACATTACGAGGAGGTGATTCACCACTTATCCCTGCCGCCGGACTCATGCCCGTCCTATCCAAAAACTCATCTCGCGTCCAAGTCTTTGATCGCAAGGTTCGCTGACGACTGGGGGCAGGTTCAATACCGTGTTGCTTCAGTATGTTAGCAACGCTACTTGAACAAATGGCATATCCAAGATTGTGCAAAGCGCCTTCGATTCGCTTGTAGCCCCAATTCACGTTTTCGCGGGCCATGCGAAGAACCAGATTCACGACCTCTTGATCTTTAGGTGGCCGTCCCAGTTTGCCAGTCGGCTTCGGACTTACTTTGGGCTCAAGAAGCTCTCGGTGCCAACGCAAGATCGTGTCGCCCTTCGCAATTGTCGCGATCTTTCCAAGTTGTTTTCTGCCGAGAGCTTTGCCTTTCACGGCCAAGAGTCGTCGCTGATCATCGGTAAGCAAAAACTCGTTTGCCTCCAATCTGCTCGCGAAGTATCTGGTTCTCTAGCTGCAGGTATTCGATCACCAATTCCTGTTGCTTGCGTACATACTCACTGAGTACGGCAACGAATACATGCAATGGCCGGAGAAGAAATGACATCGGTTTGCTC
>JBLHLE010000833.1:0-4180 GCA_047620805.1 Pirellulaceae bacterium | reverse complement strand
GTCTTTCTCCAGTATATTGAGCACAAAAAAGTCGGCATCCCTTTCGTACATATTTGGGTAGTTTTCGCCGTAGTAGTGAAAACCCCCGGAGCGTTTCGCATCCTTAAAAACCTTATGGGCATGCGTATATCCGTAAAATTCCTGGAAGAACCGTAGTATTCTCGGTTTGTCAATCGAGTCATCCTCGAGGATCCTCTTGACGTGAGAGGCTGCGTCATCTTTCGTCTTCAGTGTCCCGCTTTTTGCGGCCTGAAGAAGCATTTTATCTGGGCGGCGATCGGTTAAGCCGTATGAAATCGCAAAGGCCATTTCAGTGGGCGACAGCAGACGGCGGCCAAAAGAATCCTTCGTCCCGAAGCCAATTTCAATTCGGTAAACGGATTCCTGGTGCAGCATTATCGCCATCAGCATCACTCTGAAGGCCTCCGCGTTACCGGCAGACGGGGCAGACTTCTTAAAGAGTCCCAAATAGTTATTCAATTCGCTGGCAGTAGGCTCTCGGTACACCACGCTCTTGAAATGTTGACTAACGGCAGACTCCAAATCAGCATCGCTCGGAGCATCTTTTGATGAGACGATGGCCTTGTATTCCTGCCGGCGCTCAATGAGTTGATCCGCGCAGTAACCGGCATTCATTAACAGGACGTTGACGACAGCAGAATCCGCAAACAATAAGTCGGCATATTCCTTAATGCCTTTTTTGTCTTCCACGATAAAAGGCTGCCTGAGTTGCCTGGCGTCGCCGCCATAGCTGGATTTAATATTGTCAAAAATATTTGGTCCCACTCTCCACAAACGAGCCGGCGAAAAAGCGGGCGTTTTGATTTCGCCACTAAACAACTTTTGATGATTTACAAGATTGCCGAACTCAGGGTTCCTCAGCTTATTACTAAGATCAGATGAATTGCCCGACTTGCTCAATTCGGAATGGATCCAAGACATCAATTCATTTTTGGCTGACTCGCTTGGCTGCCTTTCCTTTGTCGGTGGCATCTCTTCCAAAGTCAATTGTTTAAGAACGGTCTTCCATAACTCCATATCACGGCCGGAAGCCAGATCATGACTGATGATGGACAGATTCACGTCTCCCTCTTGCTTTTTGCTACCGTGACAGCCCGTACAATAATTCTTGAGAAACGGCTTAACGGTTTTGTGAAACGTCTCTTGATCCGACGTCTGCTTCTCGTTGATTTCCGCCGATACAATATTCGACGAACAGCAGATGCTGATCATTAAAACGCTGATCGTAAAAACAGGGTTAACGCATACTCGTTTCATATTCATCGACATTTCGTTTTCTTGACGTAGCATCGTCTTTTTTGCTTTCAAATGTTTTTCGAAAGTGGCCTTCCGGGCCCAAACGGACTTAGCGACGTACGTCCATTGCAGAAGCGTAATCAGGCGAACTGCTCCCAAGGTGTCGGCGGAGTGTCGATGTTTGCTCGTCAAGCGTGAATTCCTTGTGTACTCATTCGTTGAGTTGAGAAGTCCACCAGGCTGGTGAATCTGCGTGGACACTAACTATTGTAACACAATGGCTGTTCCGATATGCCCTCGTCGGCTTCGCGGCTTTGATTTCGGCACGGGTATCGGGTCAAATTGCTAGGCGTAACTCCTGACCAACTTGCAATCTTAGAGAGTGTTCGGAGTACGCTTGCATTCCGAACACAACTGCGTAAAGGCCTTCTCATGAAAGCATCAGTTTTTATCGCTACGAGCCTAGATGGATTCATCGCCCGAACAGACGGCGACATTAATTGGCTTGATGATGGGCAGCAGAATGGCGGAGGAGAATCTGGAGAGGCGGACGAAAACATTGTTGACCACGGTTACCACGACTTCATTGAAACCGTCGACTTTCTTGTGATGGGTCGCAATTCCTACGAAAAAGTGTTGTCCTTTGGCGTGGCCTGGCCCTACAAAAAACCTGTCGTCGTTCTTACCCAACGACCACTCGATATTCCAGACGAACTCGCGACATGCGTTGAGGCGATGTCCTGCTCGCCCGCCGAAATCATTGCACGGCTCGGAAAACGAGGGGCACAGCATCTCTATATCGACGGCGGAAAGACAATTCAGACATTCTTGAATGCTGGCCTGATTCAACGCCTCGTTATCACGTGTATCCCTATTCTACTCGGCGATGGGATACCGCTCTTCGGGCCACTCTCGAATGATGTCCGACTTCGGCACGTCGCAACTCGGACTTTTGAAGGTGGGTTAGTTCAGTCAGAGTACGAAGTCGCCTAGACAGACGGCAGCCATGCGCCCACAAATGAACCATCTCGGTCACGCTACGTTTCGACGCGTGGGTGCTTCACTCCGAAGCGAGTTGTGTATCGTCCGATTTTTACGGCGGGCGACAGCACAGCGTTAGATAGCGAGCATCGGTGTCGTAGTGCATTGGTTGCTCTGCTATAGTCGAAAAGTGCCTATTGTCCGAGAAGTTCATTGATTGATTCCGGTATCAAAAAACTGGCTACTCCAGATATTTGCCGCGGAGAAGTCGCCAATTCTATGAAGGGAAAAACGAGATGAGATTCGTTCGCAAACCTATGGTCCTGGCTGTATTGGCATTGAGTGGACTGCTAACAGCGGCTTTCGCTGGTCCACACTCCAACAACAAGAACGCTGCTTCAGGCAATTCGTACTACCTCTATACCAAAGCACTTCAAGTCACCGATTCCGGCGTAGCCCTTGTGCCGGAACGATTCAAATGGAGCGTTGAGACGAGTTGGTCCGGCGTTGACGTACAAGGCAACAATCTTCCGGACACACGCGTCATGTTGCGTCTCTACGACCCGGCACACAACTTCACCGCAGTTACAGCCCAGCTGGACTTAGCCACAGCCCAAAAGCTCCATAACGAACTTGGCAACATCATTATGAAGAAACTTCAAAACCCAAACTTTCAGCACCGCCCGCAACTCTACGAATCCAAAGACATACCGACCAAGAGAATTGCAGGTATCGATGCAAATGGGACCGTCATTGTTGAGGATGTTCAACCAGCGAAATAGCAAACCATCTTGGATTGGAATTGAAGGCTGGTGTGGTAGTCCCCGCCGCCTAGAGGCAAGTGGGCGAAAGCGTTCAAAACAGTTCGTAGAAACTCTCTTCGCCGAGATGTTCCACGTACTCTTCCACCAGATCGGGCAAAGGAGCTGGGCCCGCTAGGTGCATCCAGCAGTCAAGCGAACTACGAAAGCACCAGCGTTCGACGTGGAATAGCCGTTGTTCCTCGTTGAGTAATTGAAAACGCATTACCTTCTCATGTTCCGATTCTCGAACCATTTGATCCCGCGCTTCGCGAAAACGATGAACTTGCAGAGCATCGGGACCAGCTAGATCACGAATCAAGTCGCTCACCTTGTTGATACTCATGGTCGGCAAATAGACAACCAAGCTGTCATCCTCGACATCGACTACGAAGTGAGCGACATTCGATAGGTCGCGAATCCCCTCGGCGACAATTTCGCATTCCAGCGGTGCTATGCATGACGGACGAAACCGGCGGAGAAACACCTGGCCGCGTTGGGGTAATTCGAAGACCTCATATCCCGCCGGAATCTCGGTAACTGGTTCGCCAGTCAGCTTCCGACCAAAATAATAGCGAGGCTTGCCTGTGCGGGTCTTGCCCACCTGCAGCAAGTAAACATCACCTCGCCGATTAGTATGCTTGTACGCCAACATCGGTCCCTCCTTGAGTCGAAGATCTTCAAATCATCCTAACCGATCACCAAGCCCCCGTGAATCCGAATGACTATTAGCGGAGGCGACGGGGTGCATACACCCTTTCCGTCTTCGGATTGGCTAGCAGTTTCTGTCAATGGTAAAACTGAAATAGTAGAATTGCTCCCCGCTGTAAAATTGACGCTCGATTGACTCCAGCTGTTCGACCGCTGACGGGTCTTTCAAAATGTTCTCGATGAGGAGCACTGCACAGCAGATTTAGGTCCGTTCCCTCACCGGTGAAATCCAAGTGCAAACCGCTCAAAATGTTGAAGCCTACGATTGCGAGCCAGGTTCACCATTGTTTCGTCTGACCTCATTAGGTTCTCCTGGCTTGCTTGTGATTACGATCTCACGCAAAGACGTTACGGCAGGCTTTTTTTTCGAATCGTTCAATTCGACGAGTCCGCTCTCCAGAATTCATGCAGTGTTCTCCATGTGTCGTCGT
>JBLHLE010000832.1:0-4182 GCA_047620805.1 Pirellulaceae bacterium | reverse complement strand
GTTACGGGCTGAGCTTTGTCGTTCGGTGCACTTTTTAGAGCATTTGCTCAGCGAATGCGACGTTCTTTCAAACGAACTGCTTTACCAATGCGGTCGCGGAGATAATACAGTTTCGCTCGATGAACGACACTCTTTCGTTTAATTTCGACCTTGGCAATGCGTGGCGAGTTGATGGGGAACTTTCGTTCCACACCCTCGCCAGCGACGATGCGGCGGACGACGAACATTTCGCGAGTTCCGCTACCGCTCCTCGCGATCACCGTCCCCGAGAAAATCTGAGTTCGTTCTTTTTCGCCTTCTAGAATTCGAACATGAACGTCAACGGTGTCGCCAATTTCGAATTCTGGCTTTTGCTCTTTCAGCGAGCTCTGCTCTACCAGCTTCATTATTTCTTGACTCATGGCAAGCTTGCCTTTCCAAATTATTCTTCTTCCAACGGCTGATCCAACAGATCCTCGCGTCGTTGCTTGGTTCGTAAATAGCTTTGCTCTTGGCGCCAACGAGAAATTTCCTCGTGGTTACCGCTGAGTAATACCTCTGGTACCGAGTGACCTCGGTATTCTCGAGGCCGAGTGTATTGTGCCGATTCCAACATGCGGTTTCCGCGGGAGAAGGAATCGTCAACGCTACTGTTCTCGTCGCCTAGCACGCCGGGTACTAGTCGAATCACCGTGTCGATGACAGTCATGGCGGCAACTTCGCCGCCATTGAGGATGTAATCGCCAACGGATATCTCGTCGGGTTGAAGGATGTCGATAACTCGTTGATCGAATCCTTCGTAGCGGCCGCAGAGCAGAATCAATCTTTCTGTCGTGACCAGCTCCTCGACAACCTTCTGATCGAGTCGCCGCCCTTGTGGAGTCAGCAACACTACTCGACCTTCCGGTTTGGCGATCGTGCGTATCTCCTCGACACACTCGACCACCGGCTCGACTTTCAACACCATTCCGGGTCCGCCGCCAAACGGGCGGTCGTCCACGTTGTGATGTTTGTCTTTCGACCATTTTCGGATGTCGTGCAGGTGTACCTGAACTAATCCTTCTTCGATCGCTTTGTTCAACAAACTTTGCCCGAGATATCCCGGGAACATTTGCGGAAACAGGGTGAGGACATCGAAGCGCATCGCGCTTACTCGCTACTCTCTTCCGTTGTTTCTGCGGAAGCTTCGGGTGTTTCTTCGGCCGGAGCCTCTGCTGCTGGCGCATCATCAGCGGGAGCTTCAGTTGCTTCTGGTTCAGCAGGTGCTTCGACAACGGGTGCCGGTACGGCTTCCGGTGGCGGTGCCTGGGGCTTGATTTTGAGGCGTTCGAAAGCTGCAGCTTGTTGATTCAGGTGCGTGCCTTCAGTGCCATATTTCTTAATCAATGTGGAAACATTTCCACTGGGCTGAGCACCAACGCTCAGCCAATAGTCGATGCGTTCTTTCTTAAGAACTGCACGTGCGTCCGTTTCTTTGCACATGGGATCATAGTAGCCGAGCTCTTCGATTACTCGACCGTCGCGAGGGCTTCTCGCGTCCATAGCGCAAACTCGGAAGAACGGGCGGTGCCGTCGACCTAACTTCTTTAGACGAATCCGAACTGCCACTGAGTGGTTCTCCTGTAATAAAACCGTTTGACTCTACTTTTGACTTCCCTACTATTTGTGCACCGAACACAGCTTAACGGAGAAATCGTTAATCCTTACGTTTGCGTTTCCGCATCTCTTTATCGCGTTGCTTCTTCAGCTTGGCCTTGTCTTTCGGATTCAACCGACGTCCAGTGCCTTGCTTAATTTTTTGCCCCTTGCTACCGGGGTCAAACATGCCGCTTTCCTGCATCTGCTTCATAGCTTCCATACGCCCTTCGGCGCCTTGGCCAGACATCATCTGCATCATCGGCTTCATCGTCTCAAATTGTTTTACCAATTCGTTGACCGCTTGCGGTTGAACTCCGGCACCTTTGGAGATGCGATTGCGACGACTTTGGTCGATCACTTTCGGTGTTTTACGCTCTTCCTCAGTCATCGAATTGATGATCCCGATGGTCTGATTCATACCACCTTGAGCATCTTCGTTTTGCATCATCTCTTTAATCTGGCCCATGCCTGGCAAGTAGCCGATCAAACTTTGCAGAAGTCCAGGCTTGGACATCTTCTGGAGTTGGACTTTGAAGTCGTCGAGCGTCAATTCGCCCTTCGACATCTTCTCTTCCATCTCCTTCTGTTCTTCTTCGGTGACAATGGTTCGCACTTTATCAACAAGTGCAACCACGTCTCCCATATTCAAAATCCGGTCCGCCATGCCCTCGGGGCGGAACGGTTCGAGATCTTCTAGGTGCTCACCGATACCGATGAACTTGACCGGCACGCCAGTCACATACTTCACTGACAACAACGCACCACCGCGGGCGTCGCCATCCAGTTTCGTCATGATCACGCCGTTCAATTCCAAGGCTTCATTGAAAGCCTTGGCACTTTTAACAGCGTCTTGTCCCGTCATCCCGTCTACAACCAGGTACACCTGATCGGGGTGCACTTGGGCGTCGATCCGACTGAGCTCTTGCATCAGTTCTTCGTCGATCGCCAAACGACCCGCGGTATCGAGGATGACCACTTTCGCGCCATTCTCTCTCGCATGCTTGACGCCATTACGAGCAACTGCAACCGTGTCTTCCGCGCCGAGTTCCGAGTAAACCGGAACATCCAACTGCTCGCCCAGCACGTGCAACTGTCGGATCGCTGCCGGACGCTTCAAGTCCAAAGCGACCAACTGTGCCTTAATGCCTTCACGCTTCAACAAGCTCGCAAGCTTGCCGCACGTCGTCGTCTTACCCGAACCTTGCAGTCCACACAGCATTATGACTGTGGTGTCCGGTTTCAGGTGAAGGGAGTAATCGACCGGACCAAGTAGTTTAACCAGCTCTTGGTGGACGATTCCAACAAGCTGCTGACCGGGGTCCAGCGACTTCATTACCCTTTCGCCCAACGCCGCCTCTGTCACTTGCCCCATAAAGGCTTTGACCGCGTCGTAGCTCACGTCGGCGTCCAATAGGGATTGCTCGACCAAACGCAAGCCGTCTCGCATATTGGCTTCCGTCAGTTTTGCCCTGCCACGAATGGTCTTAAAGGCAGACTGCAATCCATCTTGGAGTGATTTAAACATTACTTATTGAACTATTATTGGGCTGGTGGGCAATTGGAACCTCCCCCCACCCATGATAGGGAGGCCGAGGGAATCTTACATTTTAGCGAAGTAACACCGCTTTTGTAAATGCCGCCTTAACTTACGAAAATCGCTGTAGCTAAGATTTCACACGATATCTCGAAACGCGTCAGGCGTTGTACTTGGGTCGTCGCGGTCAATAATCGCAGGGAAACCTATATGGAACTCAGTCAGGCGTCAAATTCGCCACTTACGAGGGCAGTCTCGGTAAATCAGCGGCTTTAGCTAAAGCCGGGGGTTAATCAGTAATCTGATGTACTAACTCGATCGAAGTATTCTTCCCTTGATCGTCTATTTTCGCCGAAATCTTCCAGATGATGCTGCCAATCTTGCAGATTCCTTCATCTGCCTCCTGGCAGTAAAAATAGGTCGTTGTTACGACCAGCTTTTGCTCCCCACTCGATTCAATTGGCAAATCAAACTCGAATTCAGCTGCTGGCTTCTTCAATTTCTTCTTACCCATTGCCGCAATAGGAACTGGCCCCGGCCCGTCCGCGGTCACGAAATAGCTCATCGGAGCGAGTTTATTTAACTTCCAGCCGGTGGGAAGAGCCAATTTAACGGCGACCTTGATACTTCCATCGGCAGGTTTCACTGTGACATTCTTCAATGTCTTGGTCGAAGAGTTTGGCGACTTGGGCACAGCGGGCGGAGCTTCGTCTTTCTTATCTCCGTCCTTGTCACCTGCGACGTCTTCCTCGGTAACGCCTTCCTCGGTAATTTCTTCGTCAGCGAGCGTTGCGGCTGTAGTATTCTCCGGGGCCTTTTCAGGAGTGCTTTGCTCGCTAGTTGCAGCGTCTTCAGCGGGCTTTTCTTGGTCGCCAAGCGAGTTTCCGTCGTCGGCGGCTGGGCTACCCGTAGATTCTTTAGATTCGTCCAACTCCTTGTCCTGAGGCACTGATTCCTTTAGAGGAGCAAGTCCCTCGATGGTCAACGTGGTCACAGCGCCCGTTTCAATGTCGACTTCGCGAATAAGGTGA
>JBLHLE010000831.1:0-4184 GCA_047620805.1 Pirellulaceae bacterium | reverse complement strand
TGACCGCAAGTCGCTGTTTTGATCCTGCCAGGAGGTGGGTTGAGGTCCCTTCGGCAAATCGGCGGCATCGACAAACTCGTTG
The DNA here is from genome assembly GCA_047620805.1 of Pirellulaceae bacterium. Classification (GTDB taxonomy): domain Bacteria; phylum Planctomycetota; class Planctomycetia; order Pirellulales; family Pirellulaceae; genus JBLHLE01. The sequence continues at coordinate 4,102 of JBLHLE010000831.1, read as the reverse complement.
ATCATTATTGAGACGACTTGGGTGGTGATCGCCGACTCGCCATATATTACGTAGACTCGTCCCGAATTTACCGCTCCGCCAGTTGCTCCGTACGCAGCAACTACGATGTCACTGATACCGTCGCCGTTGAGGTCGCCGCCGCCAATGGCGTGGCCAGCGAAATCGTCAGCGTCCGTTCCCTCGATGTGGCGACCTTCGCCTTCCTCCAGATCGGAAAGATGAACCGTACTTTGGAAGTCGTCAGCCAGATCGTGACCATGTACTACGTGAGCCACACCCGACTCGTGATCATGGGAGTTCGATGCCTGCGGTTCGCCAACGAGAATGTCGTCGACACCGTCGTGATTGACGTCGCCAGCGTAAGAAACAATGAGGTCCACTGGCTCGGCTACAAAGTTGGTGTTCTGTTGGCCAAAGTTTCCGTTTTCGACTTCACCGTAGTAGTCCAAACCGAGGATGTAGGGAAACGCCGGATCGCCGGCGGCATCAATGGAGATGTGATAGTGGTAGATGCCCTCGGGGTAATCGGGAGTTACTGCGAAGCGGCCATTGTAGTTGTCAAGCGTGCCGAGCCCTTGGACGTACTGGTAGTCTTCGATGTACGATCCGATCGGGAAGGTAGCGTCGACGGGCGGTCCAGCTAGAACGTTAGTGCCATCGGCGTACGTCGTTCGAATGGCAATGTCACGCGTCTCAAAACTCGACTCCACGCGAAGGATTCCGCCCGATCCATCGGTGTTTGCGAAACCGTACGGTCCGTAAATTGGAAACCCGTCCCACGACCAGCCGATAATCGGCGAATGCTGATTGCCGTCGTCGCCCAACTCGGTCCGCAGGCAGATGGGATCGATGTGCGTATGATACTGTCCGCTTCCAGGTGGATGTCCGTTGCATGTATCGAAGCTTACGGCCTCGAAAACTCGAGCGTCTTGGTGCCACACGTTTTGGTTTTGGAAGGAGCGGGCATCGAGTGGATTGAATGCCACGGTGCCGTTGACCCAGGTCGCGATTCGACCCAACGGTGTCTCCGTTTTTGTTCCAATCTGTTCGACTGGGTCGCGCGGGATGCGGAACGAGTATTGTTGTTCCGTCGCGTCGTTCGGATTGGGACCCCATGGTCCAATTGCATACGAAGGAATACCGGTGGCCGTCACAAATATCCCGTTGTTGTCGTAATCAACAGACTGAACGTTCGCGAGGACTCCGTTGTGACCAGTTAATCCCGTTGTGTTGACAAGCCAGCTGGAAAGGACCGGGTCGGACGCGACATCACCAACGAGGCGGAATCCATTATTGCCATTTAAGCCACCGACCGAAATGCTCGCTCCGAATCCATTGGGGACGCCAAAGATGGCATACGCCGCGCCGCTCTTGATTCCATCCACAGCGGCATTGGGTGCGCTGATGAAGAAGTCGTCGACACCATCGTCGTTGATATCTCCGCCGCGACTCACCGAAGCACCAAATTCGTCATCCGATTCGAGTCCGTCGACGCGAACGCCATTGTCGCCATCGATTGCCGCGAGGTCGAATGCAGCCGGGAAAGCGGTGTTGGAACCGAAGAGCACAAATGCCGAACCGGTTGCCGAGTTTCCACCGCCACCTCCGTCGGAGCAACCATCGCCATCGACGTCCTGAGATGGATCGTTGTCGCCAGGGCATTGATCCGTCCACGCTTCGATAAACGAGCTGGGCGTTAGATCTCTTCCGGCGAAGGCGGCGTAATCGGGGTCGTATCGACTGGCGCGGAAGACAGTATTTTGGTTTGGACTATTTCCTTGAGGTATCGCGCCGTTCGCATTCGCGGGGTTTACGTATTGCCAAACTGTTTCGCCGGTCGGAGTCACCTCGAAAAAGCGACCTGCGGGTCCGTCGGTAATGAGCGTGTTGCCATTTTCCAATCGGTGGGAACCCGAAATGTTCTGCGCGTAGAAACTGTTCGCCGGATTGGCAGCGTAAGTCCATTCCGTTGTGGTCGGCCCGAAAGCTGATCCTGGAGTCAATGTATAATTCCCATTGCCGTCAACTGGCGGCGCAATTTCCTCGACGCTCGACGAGTTGCCACCGGGTCGTCCGGCTCCGTTATTGAAGATCAATATGTTGTCTGCACCGGGTAGCCCATCTTCGATCCAGCGAGCGTCGTGCTGACCGAACAGCCGCTGATCGGCGGCGTTACCTGCGTCGTAATTTTGTGGAGTTCCCCAGCGATAGAGTAAGTCGCCGCCATTGCCCGCTGCGCCGCCAGAATGACTTGCCGCCTGAGCTGTCGTGGTGCTGTGATCGATTACCCAGATTTCGTCGAGGTTGTGAATGCTCAGCAGGATTTGGTCGAGTTCCGCGTTGTAGTCAATTCCGTTGGTGTGTAACCAGTCGGAGTTTCCATTGCCGGTTTGGTTGAGGTCGATCAATTCGGGGTGATCGCCAACGACACCAAAGTTTGCTTGATTTGAATCGAAGTCTTGTACCAAGTGGTCCCAAGCGTGCCACTCCCAAACAATATCGCCGGTTGTGGGGCCAGTCGGCGAAACTTCGATGATCTCGTCGGGCCAGATCGAGCCTTGCGAAATCAGGTTGGGATCGCGTCCGGCCGCGATTGCTGCCGCCTCGGTCTTTAGTTCCCATGCAATCATGAGAATGTTGCCGTTGGGAAGATATTCGATATCGTGGTGCAATCGATGTTGATTATCGCTGTATTGCCAATCCCAAACCTGAGTCCCATCCCATTCAAAGATCTCAACGGCGCCTCCGCTGCCACCACCACTAAATGTCGGATTGTTCCCCGTGTTGCCCGTGCGTAGCAGACGGCCATCTGCGAGTAAATAACCCGAAAGTCCGGGCCGGTATCCAGCCTGCCAAGAGTTGACTTGTTGACCATATATGTCGATCAAATAAGTTGTCGTCGATGACATTGGGCTGAACAACGTGTATCCATTGTCTGCTTCCGTCGTGCAAAACGTCAGGCCAACGGTCCAGCCGGGGCGATCGGCGTTGCAGTCGGAGTGAGCGTTGGGATCGACCGGATCCATCACCCCGGAAATTGCGCCGGGACTACCGAGGATAATGTCGTTTAGTCCATCGTCGTCGACGTCGCCAGCGCTGCCGACGTCCGAACCCAGGCGAGCGTTGGCAGTCAAACCGTCCACTCGAAATCCGTTCGATCCGTCTAGCGTCGCCAGATCGAACGTGGCCGCTGAGTTGGCTGCGCCGAACAGAACGAAAACCGAACCGGCATTTTGTAAATTGTTGGGGTCGGCGAACGGCGCAGCGACGAGAATGTCGTCAAAGTTATCGTTGTTGACGTCGCCCGCACTGCCAACCAATAAGTCCGTTGCCTGTTCGCCATGAATTCCGTGAATTTGAAATCCGTTGGTGCCGTCAAGGTTTGCGGGATTGATGGTTGCACCAAATCCCTGATCAGATCCAAAGACAACATACGCGGAGTCGGAGGTGGAGTCAGTTACTCCAATGATCAGATCGCCGAGATCATCGTTGTTAACATCGCCAGCACTACTGACGCTGAATCCAGCGTGGTCTCCTAAGCTGCGACCATCAATCCGAAAGCCGTTGGTGCCGTCGAGGTTGCTGAGGTCGAAAACAGGTGAGCCGACCGTGTCGCCGCGTCCAAATACTAGATACGCCGAACCGGTTGCCAAGCCGCCGAGACTACTATCCGGAGCGCCGATGAGCAGATCGTTTATGTTGTCGCCGTTAACGTCGTCGACCACGCTGACGCTGTATCCCAATCCGTCGTCGGACTGAGTGTCTTCGATGACATATCCGTTATCGCCGTCGCCGCCATGATCGTCGTCGAGTTCCTCGAGATGTTCGGTATTACCGTGTAACAAGAGTCGCGGTTCAAGCGATTCAACTAGCCGCCGAACTCGTCTCCGACTGTTGGTTCTCCGGCCAGTTTTTCGCGCGTTTTGGTCGGTGATACGATGAATGCGTGGAAGGAGAAAATGATGCTTGCAGGGGAAGGTGCGTGCCACAGTGTTCCGCTTTCGAGTTGCCCATTTGCGCAGAAAGTTGTGCCTGGCATACGGGTTCAGGAGTACAAGGGATGTAGGTGCGGTGACTGCGGCGGTCGGTCACCCATTGAACA